>SKMY01000288.1 GCA_007120815.1 Syntrophomonadaceae bacterium
AAATTGCAAAAAAGCAGCCTTTGACTCAAGAAGAAGTGGTGGAGGTTCTCCAGCGGGAAATCAAAAGACGCAAAGAGGTCCTGGCTGATTACGAGAGGGCCCAAAGGCCGGAACTGCTGACAGAACTGAAGGAAGAGATAAACATTATAAAAAACTACCTTCCTCCCCAGATGACCGAAACGGAGATCAGGGAAATTGCCCGAAACGTACTTGAAGAACAAGGTGTCACATCAAAAAAAGAATTTGGCAAGGTCATGAAAGCGGTTATGTCCCAGGTAAAAGGAAAAGCGGACGGGGCCCTTGTCAAAAAAGTTGTCGAGAATATGTTGGAGTAAAACTTGGGCTTTCCAAGTTTTACTTCTTTAAGGAGGCTGTTTACGTGTTCAGGCGGACCTGCATCCTGGTTTTCTTTCTGTTTGCAATGCTCCTGTATTCCAGGGCTTATTCATCGCTGCCCGAGGTGCATGTTGTGCCGGTGAAGGGTCAGATCGAGCCGGGCTGGCTTGTTTTTTTGGAACGGGCCCTGGGTGAAGCAGAGGAAGCCGGGGCGTCGGCCGTTATTTTGGAAATGAATACGCCTGGGGGATTTATTGATACCGCCCTGGGTGCCAAAAGCGTGATGGATGAAACTCCCCTGCCTGTATATGCCTTTGTCAAGCAGCAGGCCCTTTCTGCCGGCGCCTACCTGGCCCTGGCCGCCGATGGATTTTACATGGCCCCCGGATCGACCATCGGTGCAGCGGAGCCCCGCATTCTGGGTGGTGGCCAGGTGACTGATGAAAAGCTGCTCTCAGCCTGGGAAGGGGAAATGAAAGGGGTTGCCGAGAGACGGGATCGAGATCCCCAACTGGCAGCAGCCATGGTCCGCCAGGGTATAGAGATTGAGTCCGTGGTCTCCCCGGAAGAACTTTTAACCCTAACCGCAGCCCGGGCCGATGAGCTGGGGTTCAGTGACGGGACGGCCGCTTCCCTGGAGGATTTGATGGTTATATTGGGCCTGGAAAACGCCAGGGTCATACAAAATGCCCCCACGGGGTGGGAACGGTTGTCGGGCTGGCTTATTCGTCCCACCGTGGCCTCGGTGGTTCTCTCCCTGGCTTTCCTCTTTTTAATCATTGAAATACTCACGGCCGGGTTTGGTGTGGCCGGTCTTTGCAGCATCCTGTGCTTTGGTCTGTACTTCGGGGGGCATTTCTTTGCCGGGGTCGCCGGCTGGCCATCCATCTTTTTGTTTTTGTTCGGTATCATCCTCCTGCTTACAGAAGCATTTATGCCCGGTTTCGGTGTGTTTGGAATTGGCGGCCTGGTGGCCGTGGCCGCCTCCATCGTTTTGACGGCAGCTTCTGCTACAGCGGGGTTGATCATGCTCCTGGTTTCGTTCCTGGTATCCGGTGTCATGGGCTTTATCGCCTTTAAGTTTTTCCAGCGCCGGGGCACCCTGCGGCGTTTTATCCTGTTTGATGCGGCAACCCGGGAGTTGGGGTACAGTTCTTCTTTCAATTACAGCGAGCTTATTGGACAGACAGGTACAGCCATAACCCCCATGAGGCCTTCAGGAATCGCTGAAATTGGCGGCAAACGCTATGATGTGGTCAGCCAGGGGGAATATATTGAAGCCAGTGTTTCCGTTGAAGTAACCGGCGTAGAAGGTTGGAGAATTATTGTACGAAAGAAACCTGAGAGATCATCATAAAACAATTTTCCCTTTAAACAAGGAAAGGAGCGTGTCTAGTGGAAGGTCTATTACCATTTTTAGTGCTGGTTGTTTTAATTATTATTGGATTTTCGGTGATCTTCAGCTTTATTCCGCTTCGGCTGTGGATCGCGGCCCTGTCGTCCGGGGTGCGTGTTGGGATTGTTACCCTGATCGGAATGCGTTTAAGGAGGGTTATTCCCGCCAGGGTAGTCGAACCCCTGATCAAGGCGACCAAGGCAGGCCTGGCGTTAAACGTAAACAAACTGGAGGGCCACTACCTGGCCGGCGGTAACGTGGACCGCGTGGTAGATGCCCTGATTGCTGCACAAAGGGCCGAAATAAATCTGGAATTTGAACGTGCAGCCGCCATTGACCTGGCTGGACGGGATGTATTAAAAGCGGTTCAAATGAGTGTTAATCCCAAGGTGATTGAAACCCCGGTGATTGCCGCTGTAGCAAGCGACGGTATCGAAGTTAAAGCCCGGGCCCGGGTTACCGTGCGGGCCAATATTGACCGCCTGGTTGGTGGCGCTGGGGAAGAAACCATCATCGCCCGCGTCGGTGAGGGTATTGTAACCACCATCGGATCGGCCAAAAACCACAAGCAGGTGCTGGAAAATCCCGACAATATTTCCCACACCGTTTTGAACAAGGGGCTGGATTCGGGAACGGCTTTCGAAATCCTCTCCATCGACATCGCTGACGTGGATGTAGGCAAAAATATCGGGGCTCAGCTGCAGACGGACCAGGCAGAAGCTGACAAGCGTATCGCCCAGGCCAAGGCTGAAGAACGCCGTGCCATGGCCGTGGCCAAGGAGCAGGAAATGAAGGCCTCGGTTCAGGAAATGCGGGCCAAAGTAGTCGAGGCGGAAGCCCAGGTTCCCATGGCCATTGCTCAGGCACTTCGAGAGGGCAACATGGGCGTAATGGATTACTACAACTTGCAAAACATTTATTCCGATACCCAGATGAGAGATTCAATCTCCAAGTTGGGTCAGCCGGAAGATGCCAAAGAAGAGGACTAAAAAGATCCAATCCAAATAGAGCCAGGGGGACAGAACCAGAGGGACGGTTCTCCTGGATCATTCCAGAACCAGAGCAGAACCAGAGGGACGGTTCTCCTGGATCATTCTGGACGCTGATGAACGGGTGATCCACAGCCGGGGATCCACGAGAACCCCCATCACCCTGGTTCATCTGACTCATCCTGGACACTGGTGAGCTGGCTATCCAGGTGAGTGATCCACGAGAACCGTCCCCCTGGATTATAGGTGAGGGATCCACGAGAACCGTCCCCCTGGTTTAGTCCCCCTGGATCATCACTTGCAGTATCGAGCTGTATTAACGAATGTTAATTTGTTAGGGGTGAAAAGACCCGTGGAACTGATCATATTGTTTGTGCTTTACTTGATTATCTCTTCAGTAATGAGAGCTCTGGGAGGTCAGAGCCGAGGGCAGCGAAAGAGAACCGGGCCCCTGGCACCGCCTCCCGTCTCACCCCCGCCTTATGACCCCTTTGAAGATGATGTGCTTGAGGAAGGGGACGGGCAAAAGCCGGTTTTGCAACCTGCTGCCAGAACTCGTACGCCGGTACCGGACGGGGGGATGGTGGGGGCAGAGGACATGACCCCTTACCTGCCCCGCAGGGAAAAGAGCCCTGAAAGCGGTAGGGCCGACAGGGTCGATCTGCTGTCCAAAAGTGCGCGTCCCCGGAGTTCCGACCGGGCTCAAGACCCGGTTGTTTCCGACCAAATCGGACGTCCTTCCCGCAGGGTTTCTAAAAAGCCTAAAGCGAAGCCCCGGACAGACCACCTGCCTGACACCAGGCAGGAGCTTTTCGACCTGGTGGGCAGCCCTAAAATTGCCATGGGCGTCGTTATATCTGAGGTGCTGTCAGCCCCGCGGTCTAAACGGCCCCATCGAAGAGGAATACGCTAAAGGAAAGGGCCCCCTGCTCCCGCACCCCCGGTTTAATCAGCCGGGGGTTTTTTGCTGCCGTTATTTGCGTTCATAACACCAGAAAAAAGGCATACATTTTATTAATGCAAGAATTATTTATGCCGCTTTACCCAGAGGGGGTGGCCAGGGGTTGAAGAGGAAGGAATCCAGGGAGGAACGGAACAAGTGGCGGGAAAACATCGCGGATTTTTTTGAGCTTCCAAAGGAAGTTTTGATGAATCTGCCCCGCATGACCCTGATCGGAAACATACAGCTGTACCTGGAAAACTATGGGGGAATCATCGAGTATAACCAGGAAATTTTGCGGCTCAGTATCCGGGGCGGGGAAATTGTTATCCAGGGGGACGACCTGGTAATCAGGAATTTTTTTAGTGAGGAAATCTATATCGAGGGTAAAATTCACTCTGTTGAATACCGGTAAAGCTCTAAAAAGGGAAAGAGGTGATTACCATATTACCGGGGCTCAAGTGGTTTAACATATGGCCAGGCTATTTGCGTATCGCCGTCAGGGGAAAGGGGACCGTCAAATTATTAAACCTTACCGCCAGGCACGACATCTACTTCTGGGACCTTCAACATGATGAAGACACGCTGTTTTTAAAGATTCGACCCGGTGACTTTAAAAAACTCCGCCCGTTGTTAAAAAGGACGGGCAGTCGGGCACACATTCTTGAAAAAAAAGGTTCGCTGTTCTTCTTCATCCGCGGCTGGAAACGTAAGGGCTTGCTGGCGGGCATTTTGTTGTTTTTTCTGATCATTAATGTCATGTCTCTGTTTATTTGGGACATATCCATTGAAGGCAACGAAGACGTCAGTAAAAAGGATATTCTCGCCTTCCTGGAGAAGTACAACATCAAGCAGGGAACATTAAAAAGTCGGGTTGATTTGCGTGAAGTCGAACAAGATATTATAATTGAAATTGAAGAGCTCGTTTGGGCCAGTTTTCGATTCCAGGGAACCTCCCTGGACATCCAGGTATCGGAACGTCAGAAAGAGCCCGAGGTCGCTCAAGAAGCCGTTGACCTGGTGGCTGCCAAAGACGGCGTGATTCTGGATATCCTGGTGCTGGCCGGCGAGGCAGTTGTTGAGCCGGGAGACACGGTTCAAAAAGGCGACCTGCTTATTTCCGGCACGATTACGCCTCCGGAACTGGAAGAAGAAGAAGCTGAATACCAGGAGCGCCATCAGCAAGTCATTGAGGTTCAGGCCCGGGGTGTTGTAGAAGCCATGGTCTGGTATGAAGCGTATGTTGACCAGCCATTGTATATCACAGAGAGCAGACGAACGGGCCGGCAGGGCCGAACGGCTTACTTGTCTGTTAGCGACCGCGAATTTTTCCTGGGTGGGACCAGGGATGTGCCCTATAATAATTACGAGGTGGAAATAATTAAAAGAACGATAAAGTGGAGGAATCTTCATCTCCCTGTCGAATTAATAACCAAGAGTTACCGGGAAATCGAACTGGAAATCTGGCCGATTTCCCCCTGGGAAGCCCTGAATAAAGCCAGGACCCAGGCCGTTAAAATAGCAAACGCCAGCATTCCCCGCGGGGTTAGTATAAAAAAACGTTATGTTGATGATTACTACTTCTTAGAGCTGGGACGTGTCGGCTGCCGTATCATGGTGGAAACCCTGGAAGATATCGCTGTTCCCCAGGCCCGCCCAAACTAAAGGAGGTTTTTTCTTCTTGACAGAAGACCATATAGAACGCACAATTTATCTTAAGAACATGGATGAAGTTCTGCCCCTCCTGGGGCAATTTGACGAGCACCTTCCGGTAGTCGAAGAAAGTTTTCCTGTCACGATCATTCCCCGGGGGGACGAGCTTTCCCTCCAGGGCGAAAAGGACCAGGTAGAGCAAGTTTACCAGCTGTTCCAGGAGCTTCTCACCCTGATACGCGGAGGGCATATCTTGACTACCGCGGAATTTGTCTATGCTCTGAAGCTGGCCCGATCAGGAAAGACGGGGGAAATCCAGAAGCTCTTCAGCGATCACCTGCTCATCACCGAAAGGGGCAAGAAAATCCGCCCCAAAACCATCGGGCAAAAAAAATACGTTGAAGCCCTCAGGCGCCATGACATCGTATTTGGCGTAGGCCCGGCGGGGACGGGGAAAACCTATCTGGCCATGGCCATGGCCGTCTTTGCTCTGAAAAATAAAATCGTACAGCGCCTGGTGCTTACCCGTCCGGCTGTGGAAGCGGGCGAACACCTGGGCTTTCTGCCCGGGGACCTCCACGATAAGGTGGATCCGTACCTGCGGCCCCTTTATGATGCCCTCTATGACCTCATGGGGGTTGACACCTTTTTAAAAAACAGGGAAAAGGGCATTATCGAAGTGGCTCCCCTGGCGTACATGCGGGGCAGGACCCTGGACGACTCCTTTATCATCCTGGATGAAGCCCAAAACACCACGTCGGAACAGATGAAAATGTTTTTGACCCGCATGGGATTCGGCTCGAAAGCCGTCATTACCGGGGATATCACCCAGGTGGACTTGCCCCGGGGGAAGTATTCAGGGCTGATTGAAGTGATGAAAATACTCGAAGGAATCCCCGAGATATCCTTCGTCCACCTGAGTGACCAGGATGTGGTCCGGCACAACCTGGTCCAGAAAATCATTCGGGCTTATGAGAAGCATCCGGAAAGTCACAACGACAAGCGAGGATAATGATGGTGTGGCAAGGAATAAAATCACTGCTTAACAGGTCTTTTTTTATTGCCCGGCACAAAAAGGGGCAGCGTCTGTTCCTTGGGGTAGGCCTTTTTATTTTTCTCTACTTTTTCCTTCTCTTTTCAACCATGCCCCTGGGTGTTTCTGTAGAGGAAGGGCGCCCCAGCCCTCAAACCATTCGGGCCAATCGGGAAGTAACCGACTATTACACCACCAATAAACTTCGGGAAGAGGCTGCCGAAGCCGTGCCCGAAGTGTTCGACTATGATCCCGGCGCCCTGGCCAAGGGCAAAGAAGAGATTGTTGTTTTTTTTGAAGAGGTTCAGCGGGTGAGAAACCTGCAAGTAACCGGCGAAGAAGACGGTGAAGAACTGGATGAAACGGCTTACCGGGTGGAACGCCTGAGAGAGTCTGTTGGCGATGACATCCCTAGAGATGCCCTGAAAGCCATCATTTCACAAAGTAGGGAAGCGCTGAGCGAGCTCCAGTTCAGGGTGGAAACCATCTATGAAGAAATTATGGCCCAGGGGGTTAAGGAAGAAGGGTTGCAGTCGGCCAGGCGGCAATTGCTGCAGGAAATCAACCTGATCCCCTTTAGCCCGGAAATACGCCAGGGCATGGAAAAGCTGCTCACACCGCTTCTCGAGCCTAACATGATTTTTAATGAGGAAGCCACCCGGATCAACCGGGAAGCCGCCCGCCTGGCAGTCGAGCCCGTAATGATCCTGAGAAACTCCCTGATTATCCAGGAAGGCGAAGAAGTAACGGAACGACATATTGCTCAACTGGAGGCCCTGGGTTTGCTGGGCCCCCGGATACATTTTGGCGGCTATGTGGGTTTGTTTATTATACTGCTTACCCTTTTTATCGTGATTGCACTGTATCTCTACTTTTTCAATTATGATATTTACCTGAACACCACTTACCTGACGCTGCTGAGCCTGATCCTGGTGCTCACCCTGGTCCTGGGCCTGGCCGCCCGTTATTTCTCCGGCTATCTGATGCCCGTGGCCATGGGAGGTATCCTCATCACGGTTTTGCTGGACGCCAGGCTGGCGGTTTTTTGCAATTTTGTGATTGTGCTGTTTCTCGGCTTTACGGTAGATTGGGAATTTAGTTACCTGATTGTATCCATACTAAGTGGGATGGTGGCGATTTACAGCGTTTCCAGGCTGCAGCGCCGCTCAGATCTGACCCGGGCCGGCTTTATCGTGGCGGGGGTCAACGTGGTTTCCATCGTGGCCGTTGTCCTGCTCACCAAGGGGTTTCACCTGGAATATGAATTCCTCCGGGAGTTCAGTATTAATATTCTTTCCGGATTGGGTAATGGATTTTTTGCAGCCGTGCTGGCCATCGGGCTTTTGCCTTACCTGGAAAGCGCATTCGGCCTGACCACCGCGGTCACCCTGCTGGAGCTTTCCGACCCTGGCCGACCGCTCCTGAGAAAGCTGCTTATGGAGACCCCCGGGACGTACCACCACAGCGTACTTGTCGGAAATCTGGCCGAAGCCGCCGCGGAAGCTATCGGTGCTGACCCGCTGTTGTCCCGGGTTGCGGCCTTTTATCATGATATTGGAAAAATACGCCGCCCGTACTTTTTTATTGAAAATCAGTTCACCGGGGACAATCCCCATAAAAAAATATCGCCTAACTTAAGCGCACTGATCGTTCGCTCTCACGTCAAAGATGGCGTTGAGCTGGCCCGGGAAGAAAAACTGCCTCTGCTCATTATTGATATCATTCAACAGCATCACGGTACGGGGATGATCTCCTTCTTTTACCGCCAGGCAATGGAAAACGAAAAAGAGACCAACCTGCCGGAAGAAGAGTTTCGGTACGAAGGCCCGCTGCCGCAGACCAAGGAAGCCGCCATCATTTTGCTGGCCGACTCGGTGGAGGCCGCCGTGCGTTCCCTTTCCCGGCCTGTAGCGGGAAGGGTTGAAGGAATGGTGCGGCGCATCATCAAGGAAAAGCTGAACGACGGGCAGTTCGATGACACACCACTGACTCTGCAGGACCTGGACAAAGTCGGTGACACCTTTGTCTATATCCTTTCAGGGATATTTCACCACCGTATCGAGTATCCCGAAAAAGAACTGCGAGCCGACCTGGAAAGGGGCAAAACGAAAAATGAAAG
>SKMY01000089.1 GCA_007120815.1 Syntrophomonadaceae bacterium
CAACGTTTTTTAGATCCCGAAAAGGTCCTGGAGGCGCTTTCTACGCTGGCCGGGCAAAAGCAGCGCCGGGGTCTGGATATGGATTACTTAACCTTTGCCGGTTCTGGGGAGCCCACCCTGAACCGGGAACTCGGCAGATACATTCGGTACCTGAAAAAGATCAGCCCCGTGCCGGTGGCCGTAATAACCAACAGTTCTTTACTTTGGGATGAACAGGTACGGAAGGACCTGCTGCTTGCCGACCTGGTTGTTCCTTCCCTGGATGCCGCCTGCGAGGCCGTTTTTCAGCAGGTTAACCGGCCCGCTGAAAACGTGTCCTTGGACCGGGTTATTCAGGGACTCCGGCAGTTTTGTGGTGAATTTGCCGGTCGTATCTGGCTGGAAGTCCTGTTGTGTCGTGGGATGAATGACAGTGAGGGAGAACTCCAGCGCCTTGCCGGGGTTATCAGCACCCTGAAGGTGGACAAGGTCCAGATTAATACGGTATCGCGCCCTCCCGCCCTGGAAAGCGCGGGTCCTGTCCTGCCGGAAACGCTGCATCGTTTCCAGGGATTATTGGGAGGTCAAGGGGAAATAGTGGAAGACGAGGGGAGTTTGATCAGAAAAAATGTGGAAAAAGAGCTGGAAAAAGCCCTTCTAGCCCGTTTAAAATACAAACCCGGAAACCTTCACACCCTGGCCCGGGAAATAAATAAAAGCGGCCAGGAAGTTATCAAGGTGCTGGCCCGCCTGGAAAAAGAAGGGGTCGTTCAGCGCTTCATGCGGGGCAAAACCTCTTATTATCGCATTCTGGGAAATAAGGATGAAAGGAGTTATTCCTGATGGAAGAAACCAGACCTTTACACGGTGTTCGGGTGCTGGATCTGACCCGGGTTTTGGCAGGACCTTTTTGCACGCTGCAGTTGGCCGATCTCGGTGCAGAAGTCATCAAAATTGAAATGCCCGGCCGGGGAGACGATTCCCGGTCATTTGGGCCCTTTATAGGGACGGAGAGCGCGTACTTCTTGAGCCTGAACCGGAACAAAAAAAGCATGACGTTGAACCTTAAAAGCCCGGAGGGACGGGATATCATGAAACAGCTCGTTCCTCATTTTGATATCCTGGTGGAAAACTTTCGCCCGGGTACCCTTGAAAAATTGGGCCTGGGATACGATGTTCTTTCTGCAGTGAACCCCAGGCTGGTTTACGCTGCCGTATCCGGGTTTGGCGCAACGGGACCGGACACGCAGAAACCGGCCTATGATATCGTGGTCCAGGGCCGTGGGGGGCTGATGAGCATCACCGGGGAGGAAGAGGGCGGGCCCACCCGGGTGGGCGCCTCCATTGGAGATATCGCCGCGGGACTTTTTACTGCCATCGCAATATTGTCCGCACTTCTGGTAGCCCGCAACACGGGGAAAGGCCAGAAAATAGATATATCTATGCTGGACACCCAGGTAGCTCTCCTGGAAAACGCCATTGCCCGTTACACGGTGTCCGGTGAAGTACCGCAGCCCTTGGGTAACCGTCATCCTTCCATCACGCCCTTTAGTTCTTTTCAGGCCCATGACGGCTATGTCATTATTGCTGCCGGCAATGACCGCCTCTGGACCAGGCTGTGCCATGTTATGGGCGTACCTGAGCTGACGGATGACCCGAGGTTCGTTGACAATGACAGCAGGACGCAAAACTGGTCGGAACTCAAGCCTCTCCTGGAAGCTGTGATACAGCAGAAGCCCGTGGAGTACTGGTTGGAGCATCTGGAACGAGAAAACATTCCCTGTGGTCGAATCCAAAGGGTGGACCAGGTCCTTCAGGACCCCCAGATTACAGCCCGGGATATGATCAGGAATATGGTGTTAAAAACTGGAGAACAGTTTACCGTGGCAGGAATCCCTTATAAGTTTTCATCGGCCAACTGCGAAAAAATTGTTTCTCCACCCATCCTGGGGGAACATACCGGGGAGATGCTTCAAACACTTTTGGGTTTAGATAAAGGGCAGATTGAGCGGTTGGCTCAAAAAGAGGTCATTTAAATAAATAGGAGGGAGAACCATGCAGATATTGAAATCCCACCGCTACGTGTCTCCACCCGAAATTATATCGGGGATGGGCTGCTTAAAAGAAGCGGTTTCCCACATGAAAAAGCTGGGAGCCAGGGCGCTGGTGGTGACCGATGAAACCATGAGCAACGTTGGGCTGGTGGAAGACCTGAAAGGGTTATTGGAACAAGCGGGAATCGAGGCGGTTGTTTTCGACCGGGTAAACGAGGAGCCCACAACAAAGCATGTGGAGGACGGGGTTGCCTGCTTGCAGGAAAATCATTGCCAATTCCTGATCGGACTGGGAGGAGGGAGCCCCATCGATGCGGCCAAGGTCATTTCAGCGGCCGCAAAACACAACCAACCTTCTCAAGCCTTTCAGGGAATTGATAAAATTAAAGGGCCTATCTACCCACTGGTTGCCATTCCTACCACGGCAGGTACCGGAACGGAGGTCACCCGGGTCAGCATCATTACGGACAAAACGGATAATGTGAAGATGCTCATCATGAGCAATTATCTCGTCCCGGACATGGCTGTGTGCGACAGCAACCTTACGATTTCCATGCCCCGGAGGCTAACGGCGGCCACCGGGTTGGATGCCTTAACCCATGCAGTGGAAGCCTTTGTTTCTGTCAAGGCCCAGCCCATGACGGATATACTGGCCCTGGAAGCTGTCCGGTTGTTAAGCCGTTACCTGCGGCGGGCCTGGTGCAACGGTTCGGACCTGGAGGCGCGCTATTACACCATGCATGCAGCGACCCTGGCGGGGCTGGCTTTTAGTAATTCTTCCGTTGCCCTTGTCCACGGAATGTCCCGACCCATCGGCGCCTGTTTCGGGGTTCCCCACGGGGTTTCCAATGCCGTACTGCTTCCAGCCGTTTGCCGTTTCACCCTGCCTGGTGCCATTGAACGGTTTGCAAGGCTGGCTGAAGCCATGGGAGAACCGGTCCAGGGGCTTTCCCCGCTGGAGGCAGCGGAACGGGCAGTGGCGTTTATGGAACGGCTGTGTCAGGATTTTAATATGCTGGGTTTGAGAAATGCAGGTGTTGACCGGGATGAATTGGAAAAAATGGCCACAAAAATGGCCCATGACGCCATCGCCAGCGGCAGCCCGGGAAACAACCCCCGAATTGCCACAAATGATGAAATTGTGCAGCTTTACATGGAGGCCTTCTGACCTACACGGGTTTTCCCAACCAAAAAGGAAGCTCCCTGCAGTCGGAGGACGGCATAATCAAGGAATTTCCGGTGACAAGAAAAATTTGTTGAGAATCGAGGTGTAGACCATGGTATCCGCCTTTAGAGGCAAATTGCTGGAAGTAAACCTGACCGGCGGCAAAGCCCAGGAAAAAAGTATCCCGGAAAAGGACTTAAAGGATTACCTGGGCGGCAGCGGTTTTGCTGCAAAGTGGTTTTATGAAACGGGCATGATGGCTGTTGAACCATTGGACTCCGAGGCGCCCCTCATGGTAATGACAGGACTGCTGACAGGGTTAAATGTACCGACTGCCTGTAAGGCTTCATTTTGCGGACGCTCCCCGGCAACCGGCATCTGGTCCGAATCTACGGTGGGAGGGCGTTGGCCGTCGGTTTTACGAAGCTGCGGATTTGACGGAATCATCATAACGGGCCGTTCCGAGGAACCCGTTTACCTCTACCTGGATGAAGAACAAGTTGAACTTAGAGACGCCGGCCATCTTTGGGGAAAAGATGTTTACGCTGTCCAGGAGGCCATCCGGGAAGAACTTGATGACGACGGTGTAAAGGTGGCTGCCATCGGCCCGGCTGGAGAGAACGGGGTTCTTTTTTCTTCAATTATTGTTGACGGCCACGATGCCCGGGCTGCAGGACGGGGAGGTATGGGCGCCGTTATGGGCTCTAAAAGGCTCAAAGCCATTGCGGTGTCCAAAGGAAAGCGTATGCCAAAGCCCTGGGATCCCGATAGGCTTTCCCGGTCCCGGCGGGCTGCTGTCCCGCGTATCCGAGAAAAGACCAGGGGTTTAACCGATTTTGGCACGGCTGGAGGGGTCCCGGTGGTTGAAAAACTGGGCGACCTTCCCATACGGAACTGGACGCGGGGTTCCTGGACAGAAGGGGCGGCAAAAACCTCGGGACAGGCCATCATGGAAAGCGTGGGTGTTAAGCATTATGCATGCTACCGCTGCCCTATCCGCTGCGGCAAGGAAGTTCGGGTGACAAAAGGCCCCTATGCCGGAACGGAAGCTCACGGGCCGGAATACGAAACAGCGGCAGGATTCGGGGCCCATCTACTAAACGATGATCTTCATATTGTGGTGGCTGCCAACGACCTGTGCAACCGGCTCGGCCTGGACACCATGTCAACGGCATCGGTCATCGCTTTTGCCATGGAGCTTTACGAGCACGGTATGATTACGTCTGAAGACACTGGCGGCATGGAATTAACATGGGGAAGCCCCGAGGCGATCCTCAAGCTGGTGGAACAAATCGCCAAACAGGAAGGAATCGGTTCTATTTTATCCCGGGGTGTTCGCCGGGCGGCTGAACACTTTGGCCCGCTGGCGGCGGAGTTTGCCGTGGAAACCAAGGGGCTGGAATACGCCTTTCATGATCCGCGGGCCTTTACCAGCATGGCCGTTATCTATGCTACTGCAAACCGGGGGGCCTGCCACCTGGAGGGGCTGACCTACTTCAGTGAAAACCGCGCCTTTCCCCCTGAGCTTATGGGCCTGGAACCGGAATACGACCCCCACGGGGTTGAAGGGAAAGCCCTGCTGGCAAAAACCATGCAGGACTACATGAGCACGTACAATGCCCTGGGTTTGTGCAAATTTCTAATCCGAGGCCATGTGACGCCGGCGGAAGTCACCGAATGGGTGAATGCGTGTACAGGATGGAACCTGGATAGCGAAGCCCTGATGACTTCTGGTGAGCGTATATTTAATCTAAAGCGGCTTATTAACGTATCGCTGGGAATTAGCCGGAAAGATGATATGCTGCCGCCACGCCTCTTGGTGCACGACCGCCTGGAAGGTGCAGCAGGAGGAAGTATTCCCCACCTGGGAAAAATGCTGTGGGAATACTACGGGCTTCGAGGCTGGAGTCCGGAAGGCATACCCGGTGAAAAGCGGCTGGCTGAACTTGGACTGGCCGTTTATTAAACAGTCGTCCTGGAAAGCGTCATGGGTGCCGGATGGAAGGTGAAACAATGATCAACGTTCGAGTCAGGTTATATTTAACCTTGCGCAAATACGCGCTGCCTGGAATGGATCAGGGGTACTGCCCGGTGGTGCTTCAAAACGGATCCACCGCGGCAGACCTGTTAAACCATTTACGCATTCCTGCCAGTGAGGAGTGCACGGTGGTCGTGAACAGCAGGATTGCCAAAAAAGATCTTACATTAAAAAACAATGACCAGGTGTCCGTTTTACCCCCGGTTTCAGGAGGATAATCTTATCAGAAGCCGGGGGCAATTGTTTTATCCTGAGCAGGAAAAACCTCTTTTAGCAAAGAATATGACAAATAACTAATCAGCAAGGATTGTTTGCCATGGAGTCTGTTTTCCCCGATGCCTTTAACCTGTATTTGTTTCACGAAGGCAACTTGTTTAAAAGCTACAACATGCTGGGCGCCCATCTCCGGTTTGAGAATGGACAGGAAGGGGTGCGCTTTTCAGTGTGGGCTCCCCGGGCCAGGGAGGTTCGGGTCAGCGGCGACTTTAATGGGTGGCGCGGCAGCGTTCACCCCATGGAAAAAGTAAACCACTCGGGCGTATGGACCCTGTTCATTCCAGAAGCACGCCAGAACCATGCCTACAAGTATGAGATTGTTACCCCACATGGCGAAATCCTGGAGAAAGCGGATCCCTATGCCTTTGAGTCTGAAATGAGGCCTGCTTCGGCCTCCCGTGTTTCTTCACTGGGCGGCTATCAGTGGGGAGACAACGCCTGGATAAAAAAGCGGGACAGCCAAACCCCTCATAACCTTCCGATGCTGATTTACGAAGTTCACCTGGGATCTTGGAAACGAAAAAAATTCGGGGCTTTTTTGACGTACAGGGAACTGGCCGATCAACTGGTCGACTATGTCCTATCCATGGGCTATACCCATATTGAACTGCTCCCTCTGGCTGAACACCCTTATGATGGGTCCTGGGGCTACCAGGCCACGGGCTATTATGCTGTGACCAGCCGTTTCGGAGGCCCTCACGATTTCATGTATTTTGTCGACCGCTGTCACCAGGCGGGCATTGGCGTCATCTTGGACTGGGTGCCCGGGCATTTCTGTAAAGACGCCCACGGGCTGAGGCAGTTTGACGGCTTTCCTTTGTTTGAGCCCGAGGACGCCCGGAGAGCTGAGAATCCTCAATGGGATACGCTGAACTTTGACCTGGGCAGACCGGAAGTCCGGAGTTTTCTCATCTCCAACGCCCTGTTCTGGATGGAGGTCTATCATGTAGATGGTTTACGGGTGGATGCGGTGGCCAGCATGCTCTACCTGGATTTTGGCCGCGGACCCGACCAGTGGGTTCCTAACCCCTTCGGGGGACGGGAAAACCTGGAGGCGGTTTCTTTTCTAAAACAATTAAACGAGCAGGTTTTTCACCATTTTCCGGGGGCCTTGATGATCGCCGAAGAATCGACCCAGTGGCCCCTGGTCAGCGCACCGACGTACCACGGCGGACTGGGTTTTAATTTCAAGTGGAACATGGGCTGGATGAACGATACCCTGCGGTACATGGCCCTGGATCCCATCCATCGCCAAGCTCACCATGACTGGCTGACCTTTTCTTTCTGGTATACCCTTTCAGAGAACTTTGTCCTGCCCCTTTCCCACGATGAAGTGGTTCACTGCAAAAAATCCCTGGCGGACAAAATGCCGGGGGATTACTGGCAAAAATTTGCCAACCTGCGCGTACTTTATGGTTATATGATGGCTCACCCTGGCAAAAAGCTCTTGTTTATGGGTGGAGAAATCGGTCAGTTCTCCGAGTGGAATTACGACAGCGAGTTGGATTGGAACGTGCTGGATTACGATATGCACGCCAAACTTCAGCGCTATGTCCGGGAGCTTAATTACTTCTATCTTGAGCAAAAGGCTCTTTGGGAGATGGATCACTGCGCTGAGGGTTTCCAATGGATCGACCCCCATGACATTAAGCAGAGCGTGATATCCTTTTTGCGAAGAAGTCCATCATCTGGGGGCAGTGAGTTGATTATGATCTGCAACTTTACGCCGGCTGTTCACAGCGATTACCGGGTCGGTGTCCCCGGGCCGGGTAGTTACCGGGAGGTTTTCAACAGCGACCGGGACATATATGGGGGTTCGGGGCAGGTAAACCACGGTATCCTGGTGGCCCAACAGCAACCGTGGCAAAACCGGGATTGGAGCCTGCCAGTCCTTGTTCCCCCGTTGGCTGTCGTTGTGTTTGAGCGGGAGTAACAGTTCTTTTGTAAGCGAAGCGTGGGGACAAAACAATAAAGGGCTGGGCAGTAACAATAAATTTATTGTTAAATATTGTAAAGGAGGAATAAAATGATCCGGGCAAAGGATTGTGTGGCCATGCTTCTGGCGGGTGGTGAAGGCCGCAGACTGGGCATATTAACCCGGGAGCTGGCCAAACCGGCTGTTCCCTTTGGCGGCAAATACCGCGTCATAGATTTTACACTGAGCAACTGCACCAACTCGGGAATCATGACGGTGGGCGTGCTGACCCAGTACCAACCCCTCATTTTAAATTCCCATATCGGCATTGGGATCCCATGGGACCTGGACCGCAAGCACGGAGGTGTTACGGTGCTGCCCCCTTTTGTCAGAAAAAAAGGCGGCGAATGGTACAAGGGGACAGCGGATGCCATATATCAAAATTTCTATTTTATCGAACGATACCATTCGCAGTACGTGCTGGTTATTTCCGGGGATCATATCTACAAAATGGATTACTCCCTGATGCTGAAATACCACCAGGAAAAGCAGGCCGATGTGACCATCGCTGTGATCCAGGTGCCCTGGAGCGAAGCCAACCGGTTCGGCATAATGAACACCGCCGAAGACGGAAGGATCGAGGAGTTTGAAGAAAAACCGGAAAACCCCCGAAACAACCTGGCCTCCATGGGCATTTATATTTTCAACCGGGACGTGTTGCGCGAACACCTGGAAATCGATCAGCGTAAGCGGGCCTCCAGCAATGATTTTGGGAAAAACGTGATTCCTCAGATGCTTAAGGCCGGCTGCCGGATGTATGCTTACCAGTTTCAGGGTTACTGGAAGGATGTTGGCACCCTGGACAGTTTCTGGGAAGCGAACATGGATTTACTACTGGACAGTCCGGAGCTAGACCTTTACGATAGGAATTGGCCTATATATACCGTTAACCCCAATCAACCTCCCCACTACCTGGGTTCTTCAGCCCGGGTCAATCGCGCCCTGATCAATGAAGGGTGCATAGTTTTCGGACGGGTGGAACATTCCATCCTTTTCCCCGGGGTGCAGGTAGGAAAGGACAGCGTGATTCGAGATTCAATCATTATGTCGGGGACCATCATCGGTTCAGGGGTTGTGCTAAACCGGGCCATTATCGGTGAAAATTCCGCAATCGGGGACCGGAGTTACACGAGCAGCCGGGAAGGAGAAATTGTCCTGGTGCAGGAAAACTCTCAAATACCCCGGGATTCTGTGGTTGCTAGCACCCTCAACGGAGATATGGCGGGCTTGAGGGAGGATGTGACATGAAAGATGTAATGGGTGTCATCTATGTTAACAACCGGGAAGAAGCCCTGCAGCCGCTGACCAAGGAACGGTGTGTGGCCTCGGTGCCCTTTGGAGGCCGCTATCGCTTGATCGATTTCATGCTCTCCAGCATGGTAAATTCCAGCATTTATAACATTTCCGTTTTTACGGTGAGAAAATACCGCTCCTTGATGGACCACCTGGAAACAGGAAAATCATGGGATTTAAACCGCAAGCACGACGGTCTGTTTGTCCTTCCGCCCCAGACCCATTACCACTCTTCTGAATTTAAAGGTGCGCTGCAGAGTTTTCGCCAACACCTGGATTACTTTCACCGGAGCCGCCAAAATTACGTGGTCATTTCCGGCAGCAACCTGGTATGCAACCTGGACCTGGTCCCGGCGGTTTCCTTTCACCGTCAGTCTGGAGCGGATGTCACCCTCCTTTACACAACGGTGGAGGGTGAAAGGAACAATGTATGCACCTGCAGGCAGGTCATAACGGGAGAAGGGGAGCGGGTTTTAGAACTGGTTTCCAATGGACGTCTGTCCCAGGGTGATAAAGCATGCCTTTGCGTCTACGTGATGAAGAAATCTCTTTTGCTGGATCTGATCCGGCAGTCTACCGAGTCAGGGCGCTATCACTTGCTGGATGACGGAATTATTGGGAACCTGAAAAGATTAAACGTGAACGCTTATCCTGTTGAGGGATTTCTATCCCTTATCGATTCAGTAGACATTTTTTACCGGCGGAATATGGACCTTTTACAGCCCTTAGTTTGGGGTGAACTCTTCTTTCAGCCGGGATTAATCTATACAAAGGTTAAAGATCAGCCGCCGACGCGTTATACGGAAGATACCCGTGTAAAAAATTCCCTGCTGGCCAATGGTTGTATTATCGAAGGCCGGGTGGAGAACAGCATTCTTTTTCGTGGTGTTCGGATACATAAGGGTGCTCATGTAAAAGACAGCATTGTCATGCAGCGGAGCGTTGTTCGGGAAAATGCCCGGGTGGAGAAAGCTATCCTGGACAAAGAAGTCCAGATTACCCCCAACAAAACCGTTCAGGGCAATGCTCAAGCACCGCTTGTGATAGAAAAAAGAAAAACGGTATGACCAGGCGAGGAGGATTACCATGAAAGTCCTTTTGGTTGCTTCCGAGAGTATACCTTTTGTGAAAACCGGCGGACTGGCTGATGTCATCGGCTCCCTGTCTGCCCAGCTGAGGAAACAGGGTGTGGATGCACGGATAATTCTGCCCAGGTACGGCAAGATACCTCAAGGACTATTATTAAATATGAAGCTTCGCCGGCGGTTTACCGTTGCCCTGGGTTGGCGGTATCAGTATTGCGGGCTTCTCGAAACAGCGTATAACGGCGTGCCGTATTATTTTATCGATAACGAGTACTATTTTAAAAGAGCAGAACCTTACGGATACGATGACGACGCCGAGCGCTTCGCCTTTTTTAACCGGGCGGTACTGGAATCCTTGCCCTTTTTGGGCTTTAAACCTCAGATCATTCACGCCCATGACTGGCAGGCGGGCATGATCAGCGTTCTCTTGAAGGCCCAGTACCGTGCAAACCGGTTATTCCGTAACATCCGCACGGTTTTCACGATTCACAACTTGCACTACCAGGGCAATTTTCCCCGGGAACTCCTGGAAGAACTCCTGGGCCTGGGGCCGGAGTTTTTTACCATGGAGGGTCTGGAATTTTACGGTCAGGGAAGCTATTTAAAAGGCGGGCTGGTTTATTCCGACTTCATCACCACGGTAAGTCCGACTTACGCAGAAGAAATCAAAACACCCGCTTACGGGGAGCGTTTGGAAGGCCTGCTCCAGAAAAGAAGCCATCACCTGAAAGGGATTATCAATGGAATCGATACCAATGACTATAATCCCCAAAGCGATCCCCACTTGTTTGTAAATTACAACAAGGACACGCTGTACAAGAAAAAACAAAACAAGTCGGGTCTACAGGAGCTGCTGGGCCTTCCTCAAGATGAAAATGCCCCTGTTGTTTCGTTTATTGGTCGGCTGGTGGAGCAAAAAGGACTGGACCTGGTTGTCCGGGTGTTACAAGAGATCCTGGCCGCCAAAAACATTCAGCTTGTGTTTCTGGGAACCGGGGAGCAGAAATTCGAGCAGACTTTAAAGAAGATGGCGCGGCGCTACCCTGGAGCGCTTTCTGTGAACCTGCGCTTTGATGAGACCCTGGCGCGGAAAATATATGCCGGGTCGGATATTTTCTTGATGCCCTCCCGCTTTGAACCCTGCGGGATCAGCCAGATGATCGCCATGCGCTATGGGACGGTGCCCCTGGTCCGGGAAACAGGGGGGCTTAAAGACACGGTCCAGCCCTTTAACGAACTTACCGGGGAGGGGAACGGTTTTTCTTTCCAATCCTACAATGCCCATGATATGCTTTATACCTTTGAAAAAGCGGTGGCGCTTTACGGGGATGATGCGATGTGGAATCAAATTGTAAGCAATGCACAGGATAAAGATTTCAGCTGGGAGCGATCCGCCCTGGACTATATTGATCTTTACCGGGGCTTACTTGAAGACTAGGAAGGGGTATAGTAATGTTTACGGACAAGGAGCGTTTTAAAGAGGCTTTCTGTGAAAAATTGGAAACGATACACGGAAAGAGCGTGAAAGAAGCAACCATTACAGATGAATATATTACCCTGGGCACCATGATACGGGAGCACCTGACCCGGAACTGGATTGCAACCAACAATCGCTACCGGGAATCCGGCGAAAAACAGGTCTATTATTTTTCCATGGAGTTTTTACTGGGCCGCCTGTTGGGCAATAACCTGATTAACCTGGGCATTCGGGATATCTGTAAGGAAGGCCTGTCCGAACTGGGTGTGGATCTGGACGAACTGGAAGCCGTTGAACCCGATGCCGGCTTGGGAAACGGGGGACTGGGACGACTGGCCGCCTGCTTTCTCGACTCCTTGGCTTCACTGAGCCTGCCCGGCCACGGCTGTGGGATTCGCTACAAGTACGGGCTTTTTGAGCAAAAGATCGTGGAAGGACACCAGGTAGAGCTGCCCGAATACTGGCTGCGGGAAGGCAATGTCTGGGAATTTCGGAAGTTCGACAAGGCGGTGGAAGTGCGGTTTGGCGGCGATGTGCAGATGAAAAAAATCGACGGGCGGGTTCACTTTCAACACGAGCACTACGAGCCTGTCCTGGCCGTTCCGTACGATATTCCCATTACCGGTTATCACAATAAAACGGTGAATACCCTGCGCCTCTGGAGTGCAGAGCCGGCACCCCAATGCGATAGCTTTTTAACCTCCGGGCTCAACATCCAGCAAAAGGCCTTGGATTATAAATACGCCACCGAATCCATTTCCCAGTTTTTGTACCCGGATGATACCAACCAAGAAGGAAGACTGCTTCGGCTCAAGCAGGAATATTTCCTGGTTTCCGCCGGCATCCAGAGCGTTCTTCGCGCGTATAAACGGCGAAACAGTTCCCTGCATGATTTGCCAAACAAAGTTGCCTTTCATATAAACGATACCCATCCCGCTCTGGCCGTGCCTGAGCTTATGCGCATTTTAATGGACCAGGAGGGTTATAGTTGGGAGAAAGCGTACGAAATAACAACCCAGACGATTTCTTATACCAATCACACCACTCTTTCCGAAGCCCTGGAAACCTGGCCGGAAGATCTTTTTAAGGCCTTACTGCCCCGGATCTATATGATTGTGGAGGAGTTAAACGAACGGTTTTGCCGGGAACTGTGGAACCATTACCCCGGGGACTGGGATCGCATTCACAAAATGGCAATCATTGCTGATGGCCGGGTAAAGATGTCTCATCTGGCCATTGTGGGAAGTCACAGCGTTAATGGGGTGGCCAAAGTTCATACCAACATCTTGAAAAAACGTGAAATGAAACTGTACCATGAGCATTACCCCTATAAATTTAATAACAAGACCAACGGGATTACTCACCGCCGGTGGCTGTTAAAAGCCAACCCAAAGCTGGCCGATTTGATTACCCGGGTCATTGGAGAAGGGTGGCTCCGCCATCCTGAAGATTTAATCCACCTGGAGAAATATGCCAGCGATGCGTCTTTCCTGGAAGAGCTTTCCCGGATTAAACAAAAAAACAAGGAAAAGATGGCCCGTTATATCAAGGAGCACAGCGGAATTAATGTGGATTCCCGCTCTCTTTTTGATGTCCAGGTTAAACGGATTCATGCCTATAAGCGCCAGGTTTTAAATGTGCTGCATATCATGCATCTGTACAACCAGCTTAAAGAAAACCCGAACATGGAATTCTACCCCAGAACCTTTATCTTCGGAGGGAAAGCTGCGCCCGGTTACTATCAGGCCAAGCGGACCATTAAGCTGATCACCGCCTTAGCAGAAACGATTAACTCAGATCCGGATATAAAAGACCTGATCAAAGTGATCTTTTTAGATAACTACCGGGTCTCCCTGGCCGAACTGGTTATTCCTGCATCGGATTTAAGCGAGCAGATTTCTACGGCCAGCAAAGAAGCATCGGGCACCGGGAACATGAAATTCATGATGAACGGCGCGATTACCATTGGAACCCTGGACGGGGCCAATATTGAAATGCTTGACGAAGTTGGTAATGATCACATGTATATCTTTGGCCTTTCTCCGAGCGAAGTAATGAGCTACTACCAGCACGGAGGGTATCGTTCTTATGATATTTACGAAACAGACCCCCGGGTAAAAAAGGTGCTGGATCAGTTGTCCAGTGGATTCCCCGGCAATTCCCGGGGCGATTTCAACACCATTCACGACTGCCTTTTGGCCCACAATGACGAATACTTTACCTTAAAAGATTTTGATTCTTACGTGGAAGCCCAGCAGGAAGCCGGTCTGGCTTACACTGACCAGCGCCGGTGGCTGGAGATGGCTGCCGTTAACATTGCCCATTCCGGAAAATTCTCCAGCGACCGCACCATTTCCCAGTATGCCTCGGGTATCTGGGAAATTGAACCCTTATTGATAGGTGTTGGGGTGACCTCTTAGGGCCGAATGGGGATCGAAATCAGAAACAGTGTGCACAAGTATCCTGAGAGGTTTTTGCTACCTGGTATGCCTTTGGTTTTGCTAATGGAGGTTGCTCATGAACTGGTTTTGCCACGATTCCCATGACCTGTTTTACCGCACCCCTTTCGGTGCCGTTCCCTGTTTGACGGAGATAACGCTCAGGGCAACAATAAACGCTTATGAGCTTCAAAGGCTCGGGGAGCAAGGGCCGGGAGATATTCGATCCATTATCCTGAAAACCACCTTTGAAACGCCCAAAGGGAAGAAGGAAGAAGTTTTCCACCTGGTCCCCGAGGCTTACGAGGAAGGAACGAAAGGGGTTTACCGTGTAGTACTCAGGGCGCCGGCGTATTCCGGGTTGCTCTGGTATTACTTTGCCATCGAATGCGCCGGAGGAACGTATTATTACGGCAATAACACCCGCCTGACGGGCGGCCCCGGCCAGCTGACGGACCAGAATCCCTCCGGGTTTCAGGTTACAGTTCACGCTCCCGGGATGTCCACCCCTGACTGGTTTCAAAAAGCCGTTGTCTACCAGGTTTTCGTTGATCGCTTTTTTAACGGGTACGAAGGAATGGTGCTCAACCCGAAAAAAAACAGTCTCCTTCACGCCCACTGGTATAATGACCCCGTTTATATTCGCGATATCGAGACCGGGCGGGTCATCCGGTGGGATTTTTTTGGCGGCAACCTGGAGGGCGTCAGGCAGAAGCTGCCCTATTTAAAAAACCTGGGTATCTCCGCCATCTACTTTAACCCCATTTTTGAAGCACCCAGCAACCATAAATACGATACCGCCGATTACCACCGCATTGACCCCATGTACGGGACAGAAGAGCTTTTCCAGGCCCTGTGTGACGAAGCGGAACAAATGGGTATCTATGTCATTTTAGACGGGGTATTCAGTCACACCGGCAGCGACAGTATATATTTCAACCGGGAGGGGAACTATAATTCACTGGGAGCCTATCAGTCCCAGGCTTCACCGTTCCACGTGTGGTATCGTTTTTCTCGCTATCCCCACGAGTACGATTCCTGGTGGGGTATCGAAACCCTGCCCAATGTAAACGAACTAGATCCGTCTTACCAGGATTTCATCCTATTCAACGAAGACAGCGTCATTCAATACTGGCAGAGAAAGGGTGCCAAGGGATGGCGGCTTGACGTGGTTGATGAACTTCCCGGGGTTTTTATCAAAAACCTGCGCCGGGTGATGAAGGCGTTGGACCCCGATTCGGTTCTGGTTGGGGAAGTCTGGGAGGATGCTTCCAACAAAATCAGCTACAATGAAAGGCGTGAATACCTGCTGGGTGAAGAACTGGATTCTACCATGAACTATCCCTTCCGTCGTATCCTGCTGGACTTTTTCCTGGAGAAAAAAGATGCCCGGGAAGCCCACATGGACATGATGAGTCTTTACGAAAACTATCCCAGGGAGCATTTTTTTAGTGCCCTGAACTTAACCGGCAGCCACGATGTGGCCCGCATCCTTACGGAGCTGGATGAAAACCTGCCGGAAAACCTGGATGCGCAAAGAAAAAGCAAAATACCCCAGGATCGGCTTCGCCTGTTTACCCTCTGGCAATTTGCCTTCCCCGGTGTCCCCTCGATTTATTACGGAGATGAAGCAGGCCTGGAAGGGGGAATAGACCCTGAAAATCGGAAGGCGTTTCCCTGGGGGCGGGAAAACAAAAAGCTGCTGGAGTGGTTCCGCACCATCATAGCCCTGCGGAATCATTACGATGTTCTACAGACGGGAGCCTGGGAGACCCTTCATGCTGAAGGCCATGTTTACGGGTTTGTTCGCTTCATCGAAAACGGCCGGGATGTCTTCGGGCAGGCCAAAAAGGATAACATGGCCGCTGTGTTTGTCAACCGGGACATTGATAAAAGCGCAGTGCTTTCTGTTGACCTGTCCCGGTGGTGTGAGGGCTCAGTGGTTGATCCTCTGGAAGGTTACCGGGAAGTACCCCTTCAAGAAGGCCGCCTGGAACTGTCTCTGGCCCCTATGGAAGGCCGCTTGTTTCTCAGGGACCGATGGGCTTCAAACCTGGAAGATCTTAGAGAAAGCGGTGTCTTGCTCCACCCCACCTCGCTGCCCTCCCCTTTTGGAGTTGGTGGGATGGGGAAGGAAGCTTACGAATTTGTCGATTTTCTACAAGAAAGCGGGCAAAAACTATGGCAAATCCTTCCGCTTAACCCCCCTGGCTTCGGCTATTCTCCTTACCAGTGTTTTTCCGCTTTTGCCGGAAACCCCATGCTCATCGACCTGGAAACGCTGGCCCGGGAAGACGTGAAGTTAGAGGGGTTGGAATCCATTAAAACCCCCTTTTCCTCCCAGAGCCAGGTGGAGTTTTTTGAAGTAGAACAATTTAAGAATGAGCTGCTGCGCCGGGCCTTTGAACAATTCCGAAACAGCGGCGGGGAAAACCGGGAAGATTACCGGGCTTTTTGTGCGGAACACGAACAATGGTTGGAAGAGTATGCCTTATTTATGGCTTTGAAAGGGCACTTTCGCGGGGTTTCATGGAACCAGTGGGAGCCGGCAGTAGCCTTTCGGGATCCCGAGGCCTTAAACGGGTATCGCCAGGATCTGGAAGAGGAGATCGCTTTCCAGAGGTTTCTCCAGTATATCTTTTTTAAACAGTGGATAGCCCTTAAGACGTATGCCAACGAAAAAGGGGTTCGTATTGTAGGTGATCTCCCTATTTTCGTGGCCCACGACAGCAGCGACGTATGGACCCATCCCCACCTGTTTCAACTGGACGAAAAGGGGAGTCCCGGCAGGGTAGCCGGCGTACCACCGGATTATTTTAGTGAAACCGGGCAGCTCTGGGGCAACCCCCACTACCGTTGGGATGAAATGGAAAAAGACGGCTACCGCTGGTGGAAAGACCGTTTTGCCTTGCTGACCCGCCTGGTGGATATCATTCGCATTGACCATTTCCGGGGGTTTGAATCGTACTGGGAGGTTCCGGCGGGAGAAAAAACGGCCGTTAATGGAAAGTGGGTAAAAGGCCCCGGTGAGCCCTTCTTCCGAAAAATCATGGAAGAACTGGGTCCTGTGGATGTTATTGCCGAAGACCTGGGCTATATTACTCCCGAGGTGGAAGAGCTGAAAACGCGTTTAGATTTTCCGGGTATGCTGGTCATGCAGTTTGTTTTGAAAGGTGAGCCGGGGGAAACTCTGCGCCTTCCCCTGTACAAAAAAAATACGATATTATATACCGGAACGCATGACAACGATACGATGGTCGGCTGGTACAGGCAGTACGTTGAGCCAAAATGGGAGCAGCCCGCCGGCAACCTCGCTGAGATCAGCTGGCATTATATTGAAATGGCCATGGGGAGTGATGCCCGGATAGTGATATTCCCTCTGCAGGATATTTTAGGACTGGAGAGCAATGCCCGCATGAATATTCCTGGAACGGCTGAAGGAAACTGGAACTGGCGGTTTTCCTTAGAGCAGCTGACACAACCCCTGGCACGCAAGCTCTGTGATTTAACCCGCAAGTACCACCGGTAGCGCGCCAAGGGGCAGGCCCATCTTTTACGCCCGTTCCCCTTTCATCCTGCGAATGATCAGTCTTTTTTCGTTACGATATAGACTTTTTGCCTGGCATCGAAAAAATCCTTGTAATCATTGCGGCGTTTGCTTATGTATCCTTCCAGGATATTTTCTACGATGAAGCGGGCATCAGGATCGGCCTGGCAAATCCGGGTTTCTCGGCAAAAAATCACAGATCCCACCTGGTCATAAGCGATGAAATTCCTCAACTCCTTACCGGAGTAGGATTCGCCCACCTTTAATTTTTCAAGAAAATGATTGGCCAGCACGCTTTTCACCTCCAATTAATGGTGTGGTTCTTTATTTTATGACAATGATATAAAATCATTCGACACCGAGAGGTCGTTTTCCTGCAAATATTCTGATATTATTCTTAAACAATTTGTAATGGTTCAGCCCTTTTATTGTTCCACTCACGCCGAAAAGCAGGGAGCAGTTCTGGCGCTTTCCTGTTTTTCAAGGTATAGGGGGTACACCTCTAAAACCAGAGAAATGCCCCCCAGAGGCCTCCTATCGGTTCTCCACTGAGCCCTGGCGCTAGGCTGCGGGTTCCTGAGGGGCGTTCTTTCCTACTTGTTGTGCTGCCGGTTGGAACTGCCGAAGTTTTTTGTCTTGCTGGAAACGATAGAGCCGCAGGGAATTAAGCACTACCAGAATGGCACCTGCGTTGTGCAGGACTGCTGCTGCTACAGGTCCAATCCAGCCCAGGACCGCTGCCAAAAGGGCCAGAAGGTTGATGCCGTTGGCCAGCCAAAGGTTGGCATATATCGTTGAGGTGGTGCGCTTGCTTAACTCGATGGCCAGGGGAAGGTTATCAAGGCGGTCTGCCAACAAGGCGATATCTGCAGCTTCCACCGCCACATCCGTCCCCGTTTTTCCCATGGCTACCCCTATATCTGCCTGCATTAACGCCGGGGCATCATTAATCCCGTCCCCCACCATCATCACATGTTTCCCAGCCTCCTGTTTTTCTCTAACCAGCTGCCATTTTTCCTCGGGCAGGACTTCAGCATAGACTGATGTGATTCCCAAAGTGTTGGCCAGAATTTCCGCTACAGGCCTGGCATCCCCGGTAGCTATGGATAAATCGTTCAAACCGCCAGCCTGCAGCCGGGAAATCACGCCTTTGGCTTCCTGGCGAACCGGGTCATTTACCGCCATAATACCGGCTAGCTGACCGTTAAACAGTAAGAATAACACTGTGCAGCCCTGTTCCGACCAGGATTGCTGCAGAAGCTTTTCTTCCTTATCCAGGACAATATTTTCCTCCTGGAGCATTTTTTCGTTTCCCACGATAATCCTGTTCTTTTTTATTTGGGCGATTACCCCCTTGCCCACTACATTTTCTACGCTATCCGGACTGGATGGTTTTAACCCCGCCACCGCCGCCCCCTGACGCAGGGCTTGGGCCACGGGATGAGACGATGTGGCTTCAGCCGTAGCTGCCCAGTTAAGCAATTGTTTCCTGGTGATTCCCTGAAGGCGTACGGACAGGTCGTAAAGTTCCGGTTGCCCCCTGGTTAGAGTCCCGGTTTTATCGAAGATAACAGCGTTGATACTTTTTATTTTCTCCAACGCCTGAGCCCCTTTTATCAGTATCCCCAACTGTGCCCCACGCCCAACGCCTGTCATAATGGCCGTGGGCGTGCTCAGCAGCATGCCGCAAGGGCAGAGCACAATCAATACCGTTACGCTGCGCACAATATCTCCGGTTAAAACAAAAACCAGGAGCGCTAATGAGAGGCTCACCGGAACGAACCAGCCGGCGACGCGGTCTATAAGCCGCTGGACAGGGGCTTTGTTGGATCTGGCTTCTTCTACAAAAGCGACGATCTTGCCAATAAGGCTGTCATCACCAACTTTTTCTGCTTTCATGTAGAAAGCCTGTGTGCAGTTGAGGCTGCCCCCCAGGATTTGATTCCCTGTGTCTTTGGCAACAGGTTTGGATTCCCCGGTTAAGGGTGCTTCGTCCAATTCAGTGGCGCCTTTGACAATTCTGCCGTCTACCGGTACTCGCTCCCCTGCCTTAACCAGCAGCAGGTCGCCTGGGACAACATCCCCGCGGGGTATTGATACCACCCTTGTAAAATCCTGCGGGTCTACCCGGTTCGCCTCTTGCGGCACCACCTGCAGCAAACTTTCCAGGGCCCTGGATGATTTTTTCACGGAATAGGTTTCCAAAAGATCCCCTATCAGCATGATTAAGGCCACCTCGGCCGCTGCAATGTATTCGCCAATCAGAACGGCAGCTACAATGGCGATACTTACCAGTAAACCTATTTTTGTCTGCCCTTGAAAAAGAAGTGCCTTTAAGGCATTTGACACGATGGGGAATCCACCGATTAAAGCCGACAGTAAAACCAGTTCCAAACCAAATATGGAAGAAACCATTCCGCTCCAGCCCAGGATCAAGAATATAGCCGCACATCCGATGATGAAAAACTTCTGTCTCTCCGCTACAAACAGGTCTCTCATTTTTGCCCACCTTCTTCCAGGACATGGGTCTGGGCCGTTTCATAAAGCAGGGCCACGTGGACATCATCCAGGGAGTAATAGACACTCTGCCCCAGCTTACGGGTTTTTACCAGGCGCAGCTGGCGTAAGATGCGCAGCTGGTGGGACACCGCTGATATACTCATCCCCGTGGCTTCTGCCAAATGCTCCACGCAGAGCTCCCGGGCCTCCATGAGAGAATAAATAATTTTCAGGCGCGTCTGACTTCCCATGGTTTTGAATAATTCCTCCAGCCTGAGAAAGTGCAAATCCTCCGGCATGGTTTTGATGATTTTTTGAATCCATTCTTCGCTTGCGCATTTCTGTTCTTTGGCACAGGTAATTTTTTTCCCGGTATTACTGTTTCCGGCATTATCTGGGGCGCCTGTTTTATTATGCATTTTACTCCCTCCTGCAATATTGGTATATATTCAGTCAAGCCGGCGTCTGTCAGCCATGGGGAGGGTTTCAGCGTCACCGGAGCGAAGCGGAGAACCGAAGGGAAGACGATAGTCCCCTCTTTGTGGCTTTTAGAAATAACCTGGTTCACTAAATATATGACAATACGCAATTATTTGTTTGATTACTTGAATATATCTTCAAGGATTGTATTTTCAAATTACCACAAATTATTCGTTTATGCAATAAATGATTTTAATATGATAAAAGGGAAACAGCTCAAAAAATGCTGGAAAGGGTTGGCTTTACCAATCGTGTACTTGATTCGCGGGGTACAAGTTGCAGCGGGCGAAATGATGCTCTGGTGCTTGCTACCCGCCTCCTGTTCATGCAGATCTGTGGCCTGGATATCTCCCGGCTATTTACGGATTCTTCAACCTTATAAACCAGCACATAGTTTTTGATGGTCGCCTTGTGAAAAGCCTCTTTCTCCAAGCGGACATCATGACACTGTTTATACAAAACGAATTTTTTATTGGTTTTTTCTCTCTAAAAAAAAGGGATAATGTGGTATTACATAAAAGATCTTAATTAAAGCTAAGCTAAAAAGAACCTTTAGCCAACCCGAAAGGAACTCTATTTTGGGCTGCAAAAAAGCCATGTATTATGATAGAATAGAAATAGGTATTAAGATCAGGGATGAGATACTAAATGGGAATTATTGATGTTTTGATTAATCAAATAGAAAAATTACCCCCTTCTGACAGAGCCCAAATTGTAGATACAGTAATTAGAGATATGGCATCCCCCGATCCCGAAATTGACAAAGTATGGGCGAAAGAGGCTTAAATACGCTGGGATGATTATAAACAAGATAAAGTAAAGGCAATACCCTATGAGGAAGTATTGTCAAAGTATAAAAGAACATGAAGGTTTCCTTTTTGCCTTTAGCTGAACAGGAACTTGACGAAGCTTTTTTATGGTATGAGAAGCAAGTAGTCGGACTTGAGAATAGTTTTCTTGATGAATTCAACCAGTTTGTTAAGCGTATTGTTGCTTTTCCGGCGTTGTACGAACAGATAGACAATAATTTGAGACGGTGCTTGATGAATCGATTTCCTTATAGATAGCGTTATCTACGGGATTGACGGGGAACAAATTATTATCGTTGCTTTAGCTCATTTAAAAAGAAGGCCGATTTTGGGTCTGGTAGAAATATTGAGTAAAGGAATCGGTATGTTCTCCCACGCCATTGAAACCCCTCAACATGAATATTACATTTATATTTTACTCCCATTTTTTTCAAACTAAATAACTAGCACAACTTTGTTAGAGGACAGCTTTAATTTTAGAGGTGTTGCTATGTATTATTGCATTGAGCAATAGAAGAATTTGACTAAAAGGATACTTTTATTACTGAGGATTATAATAAAAACTGATGAGGGTGGTGCCCCATGAAAAACAAAGGTAAACCCAACAGACTTATTCATGCAAAAAGTCCTTACCTGCTGCAACACGCCTATAACCCCGTGGACTGGTATGAGTGGGGCGACGAGGCTTTTGAGAAGGCTAAAAAGGAAAATAAACCAGTTTTTTTAAGCGCAGGTTATAGCGCTTGTTATTGGTGCCATAATATGGCAAGAGAATCTTTCGAGGATGAAGAAATAGCAGAAATCATGAACCGTGAGTTTGTAGCAGTCAAGGTGGACCGGGAAGAACGCCCCGACATCGATTCGCTATACATGAAAGTATGCCAGGCCATGACAGGGCGGGGCGGGTGGCCCCTGACAATCATTATGACCCCGGAAAAAGTGCCCTTTTTTGCCGGCATGTACTTTCCCAAAGAGCGAAAGTACAACATGCCGGGTTTAAAGGAAATTTTATTGAAAATATCCCAGATCTGGATGCACAACAGAGAAAAGCTGCAGGAGCAGGGAAAGGATCTGCTTCAAGCCCTTAAAGGGTGGGAAGAGGGCGGGCAGGCCGAGCCGGGGGTCCTGGTTGTCGACACCCTTAAAACCGCTGCGGAAGCACTCAAGAGCCAGTACGACTCAACATACGGCGGTCTGGGCGGCGCCCCCAAGTTTCCCATGCCCCATGTTTATTCCTTTTTGCTGCGCTGGTGGGAGCGCATTGGAGACAAGGAGACACTGGACATGGCCTGCCATTCACTGGACTGCATCCAGCGTGGGGGTATTATGGATCACCTGGGTTACGGCTTTCACCGTTACTCCGTGGATGAAAAATGGCTGGTTCCCCACTTTGAAAAAATGCTCTATGATCAGGCCCTGCTTTCCCGGGCCTACCTGGAGGCGTACCTGGCCACCGGAATCAAGAGCTTTGAGGATACGGCACATAAAACATTCACGTACGTGCTGGGTGAACTGGAAGCCCCCGAAGGCGGTTTTTATTCCGCGGAAAACGCAGAAAGCGAAGGGGTAGAAGGCAAGTATTACCTTTGGACCCGCCGGGAAATTTTGGACCGGTTGGGAACGGAAACAGGCGGTTTGATAGCGGCTTACTTTGGCGTTTCTGACGAAGGGAATTTTGAAAAAGGAACCAACGTGCTTCACGTGCCCCAACCCGAAACCCGGTTTATTTCGGAACACAATCTTCAGACCCGACAGTGGCATTTTTTGCTGGAGGAGTCCCGCCAAATAATGCTTAAGGCACGATTGGAACGAGAGCGTCCTTCCATGGATGACAAGATCCTGGTTTCCTGGAATGGATTGATGATTGGATCGCTGGCTGCCGGAGCGCGGGCATTAAAAACAGACATATACGCCCGGCAGGCCTGCAAAGCGGCCGACTTTATCCTGACGAAAATGCGCCTGGAAGACGGTACCCTCCTGCATCGTTACCGGGAAGGCGAAGCGGCCATACCCGGCTTCCTGGAAGATTACGCTTTCCTGGTGGCAGGGTTGCTGGAGCTTTTTGAAACCGTGCACGAAGCGGATTACCTGAAGCAAGCCCTGGCCTTGAACGAAAAAATGCTGGCGCTGTTTTGGGATCAAGACCGGGGCGGGCTTTATTTTACGCCCGCCGATGACGACGACCTGCCCGTAAGAACCCGGGAAGCCTTTGATGGTGCCATTCCTTCAGGGAATTCCGTTGCAGCACAAAACTTGCTAAAAATCGCCCATTACACAGCCGACGAAGGAATGGTTGCAAAAGCCAACGGGTTAATGGACAGTTTTTCCAGCCTGTTAAAACAAAACCCTGCCAATTTTACGGCCATGCTATCGGCCCTGGATATGGCGATTGGCCCGGTCCAGCAGGTGGTGTTGGCCGGCGACCGGCATGACCCGGCAACCATTAAAATGATTCAGGCCGTTTCTCAGCATTTCATGCCCCGCCGCGTTTTTATGCTTCGTGATGAGGAAAGCGCACCCGTACTAGACACCATATCTCCTTACCTGGCGGATAAAAAACCGCTGGAGGGCAAACCCGCGATATATGTCTGCCGGGATTACGCCTGCCAGGCGCCGGTGACAGATCTCAATGATCTGGCATACCTGTTCCGTCAAGCTGCTGGAAATGGGCCCGCTAAATGAAGTATTTTATAAGCCCTTTAACTGGCGCTTCCGGTTTTTTGTTCGGGTTATTCATCTTTTCATGCTAAACGCAGGTAGCCGGTACGGGCGGAGGGTACCTCCAGGGAAAACGGGTGCAGGCGGCCTGTTTATTGGTTTTTTTCACGTTTCAGTTGCATATACCTGACCGTTCAGGTATAATATGTTGCTGGGTCCCTAAAAAACCCAAAAAAAGGGAAGTTCGGCAGTATTTTTGCCGCGGTTAAAACCAATTGGAGGGAGAAGCAGATGAAGCGCCGGCTTTATTTGCTGGTCAAAGGCGTCGGTATTGATTTGATCCGCATTAAACGGATTGCCCGGGTTTACAGGCGCAGACCGGAGCGTTTTCTGAAGAAAATATTTACCCCCCAGGAAATAGAGATCATTTTGAAAAAGGGAAATCCCCTTCCCTCTATTGCGGCGCGTTTTGCTGCAAAAGAGGCCGTGGCCAAGGCGTTGGGCTGTGGGATCGGGGTTATCCGCTGGTGTGAAATGGAAATACTTCCAGGAAAACGGGGCAAGCCCGAGGTTATTTTAAAGGGTTCAGCTGCCCAATGGGCGAAAGACAGTGGGATTAAAGGTGTTGAAGTTTCCATGTCTCATGATGGCCCCTACGCCATCGCCAAAGCCATCGCCTACGGCGAATAGGCGCGCGGCCTTAGTCCGCTTTTTCCACTTTTGTTTAAGAAGAAGCCAAGAGAAGCCATTCAAATTGGTTCTGAAAAAATTTGTGTTGCTTGAGAAACCCCTGGTATTTTGGATGCCCGGAACTGTAGGATTGTATTAAGATTGCTCCTTGACTTGAGCCCAAAGTTGTGATAGGTTTTATTTAAAATTGACTGAATTGTTGATTAACTTTGTCCGGTAAACGGGCCCCGGTGCCTCTCCGGGGTGTGTGTGGTAAGGGAATTTTTTTTCTTTTTTCTTAATCCTGAGTAATTTAGTATAGATTAAG
>SKMY01000272.1 GCA_007120815.1 Syntrophomonadaceae bacterium
ATGTTTTAGATGCTTGCAGGAAGCACCTTTTCAAGATGCACTGGGCCAGATGGAGAAAACGCACATCAATTCATTCATCCCTCTGCATTTTTTCCTGTTCCCAAATACTTAAGGGTGGTGTTATGGACCAACCCAACTCCTTAAATACAAAAACTCCCTTAATACTTGAAGCGGCAGGCAGTGATTTCAGACTTCGCCGGTATGTTTCACCGTTATGTTTCTTTTCCACGGGATGGGTAATCCCCTCAGGTTGTCCTGTTCGTTCTCATCAATAACATGGGGAGGATAATCATAGCGCCCATTATTATTTAAGGCAATAAAAGAAGAAGAAGCATCAAGTCCCACATTTTTTCCAAGAGCCTGGCTTAGTTGGGCCGAAAAGGTCGCAATTCCACATTTGCGGGGTAGGCAACTACTGACAAAGGCAATCTGTGCATCCCATTTTACAACTTTACCTTTCTTGCTTTGAGGAGAAAGCATCTGGCATACATCCTTCCGAATAGATTTCGGATACCAGTTCATATTTGAACTTAACAGCATAATATCAAACAGAGTGCTTAGAAATCTATCAGCAATATTCTCAATTTTTTGTAAAATATTTGATTTTTAATACAAAAAGCCTTTTGATTTATGACGCTAAACCCATATAAAAGCAAAAAATCCCGCAAGGTCAGCATCATGCTAGCCCCGCGGGTATCTTCATAATTAAATATTGTTACTTGAAATTTTGTTAAGACGACTCAATCTTCTTCCACCACGGCCAGTACCTTCTCTTTGAGGACGGAAAGTTCAGCAGCTGCTTTGTCAAAGCATTTCGCCCGCACGCCCAGGTATATCTTTATTTTAGGCTCGGTACCCGACGGACGGACACAAAACCAGCAATCTCCTTCTAGATAATACTTCACGGCATTACTGGCAGGCAGGCCGGTAGGTAACCGTTCCCCCGTCCGCAGGTCGGTGCTCATCTGCTGCAGGTAATCATCCACATAAATTATTTTCAAGCCGACTTGCTCACGCCAACCGGCACCACGCATTTTTGTCATGGTCTGTTCCACTTGGCAAATTTCACCCTCAGCCAACTCCAGGTTGACCAGTTCCTCGAGATAATAGCCGTGAGCCCGGTACAGCTGCTCCAGTGCGTCCAAAAGGTGCATCCCCCGGTCTTTGTAGTAAGCGGCCAGTTCCACAGACAACTGCGCGGCCTGAATGCCGTCTTTGTCCCGGACGAAATCGCCGGCAAGGTAACCGTAACTTTCCTCAAACCCAAAGAGAAAACAGTTTTGACCTGAGTCCACCCGCTCTTTAATCACTTCTCCTATGTATTTAAAGCCCGTCAGGGTTTCCACCGTCTCCACCCCGTAAGCCTTTGCGATAGCTTTACCCAGCGCCGAGGTCACCACGGTCTGAACCACTATCCCGTTTAGCGGTAGATCCCCTCGCTCTTTTTTTCGAGCAAGAATATAATCGAGCATCAGGCAGCCCAGCTGATTTCCGGTTAGAGGGACATACTGACCGGAGTAGTCGCGGACAGCTACCCCCAGGCGATCACAGTCCAGGTCTGTGGCCAGCAGCAGGTCAGCTTGTTCTTCCAACCCCAGCTCTATTGCCAGGTTAAATACTTCCCAATCTTCGGGGTTGGGAGATTTGATCGTAGAAAAGTAGGGATCCATTATCATTTGCTCCGCCACAAGGATTACATCCTTAACCCCAGTATTAGCCAGGGCACGGGGGACGGCGACGGCGCCGGTTCCGTGGAGAGGGGTATAAACCACCCTGATTGGTAGTGGGCCTCCACCCCACCATGATGAAGTCAGGGACATCTCCTGTAAATGTTTATAATATAGTTGGTAGACCCCTACCTCGACTCGCTCCAGTAACCCTTCCTTTTCCGCTGCCTCCAGGCTGCCTATAGGTATGGCCAACTCGTCTTTTATCTGGATGATTTCAGCCGTAATGGCTTCAGCACTACTCTGTGTGATCTGCCCGCCGTCGGGCCCGTACACTTTATAGCCGTTGTCGGCCGGGGGGTTATGGCTGGCGGTAATAACCACCCCGGCCGAAGCCTGAAGCTCCCTAACCGCAAAAGACAAAAGGGGGGTCGGAACAGGTTCCGGGAAAATCCAGGTTTTAATACCGCAGGCAGTTAAAACCGCTGCAGTTTCCCGGGTAAAGTGGTCCGAATTGTGCCGGGTGTCAAAGGCGATAACCACCGAAGGCCGGCTTTCATCCTGCCGGCAGTTGTTTATAAGGTAGCAGGCCAGTCCGGCGGTGGCTTTGCGCACAGTATAAATATTGAGCAGTGCTGTGCCGGCACCCATCCGCCCACGGATTCCCCCGGTACCGAAAGCGATACCCCCGGAGAAGCGCCTGGCTATTTCTTCTTCATCCGAAGTGATTAGGACCAGTTCCCGGCTCAATTCCAAGTCCATCCCGGGAAAATTCGCCCAGTGCCGAAATTTTTTCTGATATTCCACGAATTATTCCCTCCCTACGTACTGATCCTCTTTCGGGTCTTCAAAGCGGACATTGCCGGCAATACCCCTCCCGTTTGGTCAGCACACATTCTTCCACTATTTTCACCTCCTACAGATGTTCGTCCAATCCTTTTTCCTTCATTTTTTGCACCAGAGCTTTCACTTCCTGAGATCTGTCCTTGGGGCAGACCATAACGACCCCGTCCGACTCTACAATAATCAAGTCTTCCACTCCCAAGGTGGCGATTAAACTATTCTGGCCATAGACAAGACAGTCTTTGGTGTCTATCCCCACGTGGCGGCCCCGGATCGCAATTCCCTCCTGATCCCGGGGAGCATGTTCCGCCAAGGCGGCCCAGCTTCCCAGGTCATCCCAGTAAAAATTGCCTTCTACCACCAGGATATCCTTTTCCTTTTCCATGACACCATAGTCAATGGAAATGCTGGGTAGACCCGGGAACACTTCCCGCAGGGCCTGTTCTTCCCCGTCTTCTCCCAAGGCTGGTTCCAGGAGCTTCAGTCCCCGGAAGAGCTCCGGCAGGTGTTTTTCTATTTTTTGCAGGATAAGGGCCGCTTTCCAGGCAAAAATACCGCTGTTCCAGTAATACCTGCCGGAATTCAGGAATTGCAGAGCATTTTCTCGGTTGGGTTTTTCCACAAACCTCTTTACCGGGTACGTGGGAGGCTCTCCCGGTAAAGGGTTATCTTCTCTTTCTATGTAGCCATAACCCGTTTCAGGGCGAGTTGAGGTAATGCCGATAGTTAACAGCTGTTTTCCCCCTGCCGCTAGTTCCTGGCAGCGCCCCAGGCAGGCCTGGAACACTTCCTCTTTTTCCACCAGATGATCGGCGGGGAAAACCATCATTACCGCCTCAGGGTCCTTTTTGACTAGAGTTAGGGCCGCCAGCCCTATACAGGGCGCCGTATTGCGGCCTATGGGTTCCAGCAAAAAATTTTCCCGGGGCAGATGGGATAACTGTTTCCGGGCCAACTGCAGATACTCCCCCCCTGTTGCCACTAGAATATGCCGGGGAGGAAAGCTTTTGGACAGGCGGTCATAAGCCTGCTGAATTAAAGTGCGCTCACCCGTGAGAGCCAGAAATTGCTTGGGCAGGCTGCTTCGGCTCCAGGGCCAGAAACGCTCACCCTTCCCCCCTGCCATGATGACAGCATAATTGCTCATTGGTGTTCCCCTTGTCCAGCGCGTCCGTAATTGTCTTCTAAACGCACTATATCATCTTCTTCCAGGTAATTACCTCTTTGCACTTCGATAAAAACAAAAGGTTCATCTCCTCGGTTGGAGGCCCGATGAGCAGCTTCGGCGATTATATCTATGGCTTCACCGGGGTTTAAGATAATTTCCATGCCATCCAGGGTAATCACTCCCTGACCCTGTACCGCTACCCAGTGCTCGGAACGGAATGCGTGTTTCTGGTAACTGAGCCGGTGCCCTGGCAGTACTATAATTCTTTTCACTTTGTACTTTTGTTCGGTTAGCAAAACTTCCCACTGACCCCAGGGAGGGCTGGCTTTTTGAAGATTTCCATCATCACCCAAGCTAATACACCTCCGTTACTTTAATTAAATCATGCTTTGCCGAAGTATATAAAACGTTCTCTTAACTCCCAGCGATACAAGTACATCAGGGATAGCAAAAAGGAAATGATAGACTCTGCTCCCTTGTTTTTGCTGACCCCGCCGGGCTCCAGGCCGTCGGCGCAGGAACCGGTAAGGGGGTAGTAGAGGGGTTTTCCCAAACGGTTTCTGCCCAAAAACCACTGAAAGGCCGCATAACCCATTTCCAGGTATCTTTGTTGGTCGCTGAAATTAGCGGCCAGCAGACAGGCCTCAGTAAGTGCTGATGCATCCAAGGCTTGCTGACTGAAAATAGCTCTTCTTTTTCCTTTCCAGTACCAGCCGTCATTGCCGATCAGGTCGAAATAATCGTCCCGATACTGTAGGGAGATAAGATAATCCAGGGTTTTCAGGCCTACCTCCAGGTAAATAGGCTCGTTGAGATGACGATACGCTAAAAGTAGAGCCTGGGGGAGCCGAGCGTTATCGTAAGTCAAAAAAGGTTCAAACCAGGGCCAATCCAGGGAAGAATTGTTTTGGTAAAATACCAGCAACTGGTTCGCTACGTAGCGCATCTTTTCTTTTATATCCTGGGCAAGGGGATGCTGCAGCAGGTAGTTGGATATGCCCAGAGCACAGTAAGCCAGGGGGCGGGTCTGGTTCAGTTGGGGTAAAAGAAAAAGGCTGTTCTCAAAAATCTCCCTGGCCAGGTGGCTCTGATCCCTGTCCTGACAAAGATGTATGGCAGAGCCTAAGCCCCAGAGGCAACGACCGAAAGTGTCCTGACCTAACTCCTGGGGAGGAAATTGTCGTTGTAAATTCATAAAATTATAGAACCATCCGGAATCCTGCCGGGCATGCAAGATAAAAGACAGGTATTTATCCACTAACTGCAGTACTGAATCATCCCGGAACAGGTTGTAGTAATGAGAACACGCTACAATGGCCCGGGCGGCATCATCGGCAGAGTAACCGTGAGCATAGTGAGGCACTCCGTACTTGGTGTGCTGGATCAGACCTGTTTCATCGGTCAGAGATTTCAAAAAATTCAGATTAACCTGCGGCAGGGTGTGAATCATCCCTTCCAGAGCACTGCTTTTGCGTGATGCACTCTCTACTTCCTTATCGAAAAGCTCCAGGTACTGGCGGCTTACTTTACTCCAGGCCATCTCCCTGCCCAGCACATAAGCCTCTTCAGCCATGGCTTTGCGCAGTTTAGGATTGCTTAAAAGCCTGATGGCTGCCTCGGCCAGCCCCGCCGGGTCATTAAAGTTGACCATCTGGCCGCGGCCGCCGGAGAGAACCTCCCGGGCGTGCAGGTAGGGGGTGGAGATAATGGCTTTCCCCTTACCCAAAGCGTTGCTCAACACGCCGCTAGTAATCTGTTCTTCAGCATTATAGGGGCAAACTAAAAGATCGGCTGCTCCCAGGTAGCAGCCCAAAGTGGCATCATCCACAAACTCGTCTATAAAGTGCACGTTACCCTGGAGATTGTTTTCCCGGACCAAACGATGCAGACTTTCCCGGTAAGCCTCTCCGTGCTGTCGTTTTACTGCAGGGTGGGTAATTCCAAGAACGATGTAAAGTGTCCGAGGATGTTTATTGGTTACGGAAGACATGGCTTTGATCATGTTTTCTATGCCCTTATTGGGACTTAAGAAACCAAATGTGAGGATTATATTCCTATCTGCCAAATGCAGCTTGCTTTTATAATAGGCAGGGTCCAAAAAATAATTGTCGGGCACGCCGTGGTAGATCATGTTGATTTTATGGGCTGGCACTTCGTATATATCGGTGAGCATGTTGATGGCCATGCTGTTCATAATCACCAGGGCCTGGGAAAAAGCGGCCACTTCGATTAAGACCTTGCTCTGACCGGGGGTTGGTTTTTCCAGGACAGTATGCAGGGTTGTAACCACGGGCTTTTGCAGGTGATTCAAAAATTCCACTATGTAATCACCATCTTGACCGCCAAACAGCCCGAACTCGTGCTGCAAAGACACCAGGTCAACTTCTGAGTTGTTTATAAAATCTGCCGCTTTTCTGTATTCTTTTAATTTTTCCTGCTGAATCTGGAACTGAACCTTAGGAGAATAATCCAGTAACTCCGTAGTGTTGTGCATAGCCACATAGCTGATAGAATCAGTGCCGATGACCTGCTGCAGGGCTATGCTCAGACTGTTGGTAAAAGTAGCGATCCCGCAGCGCCTGGGCAGGCAACTGCTGACAAAGGCAACCCTTAAACGCTTTCTGGCCTCTTTGGAACTAAATTGGGGCAAAAACATCAATTTATCTCCTCTAGTAAATTTTTGAAACTAATGCCTTAACCCCGAGTGTATGAAATTATTTCCGATGCAAACATTCCAGCCTGGTGATCATCCTGTCATACTTATTTAATAACTCGTCTAATTTTCGGCTTTTTTTCAGAAGAACATCGTCATTTAAAAGGCTGTTATCATAAAAACCTTTCTCATACAATTCATTAATGTCCGTTCTTCTTTTTTCGATGAGTTTTTTTGTTCTTTTTAAATGCAATACATACACATCCTTGATAGATACTCTCAACCATTTTTCACATGTCAAGTGTATTCTAAATAATAATTTTTTGAGCCGGTTTTGATGTGCTCTCTATTCCCCTTAGGTTCTTACCTTCACAGCCGGGTCTACCAGGTCCGCAAATGTTTCCAGGTACTGCCTGGAAACACTGCTCCAGCCCATTTGGCGGCCGAGGGCATAGGCCTTTTTTGCCAAAGCCTGCCTCTCCCTGGGATTTTCCACCAGATGCAGTACCGCTGAGGACATAGCTGCAGAGTCTTTAACCTTCACTAATCTTCCCCGCCCTCCTGCCAGCGCCTCTCTCGCATGAAGATACGGGGTGGAAACGATGGCCTTCCCCTTGCTAAGAGCAGTGCTTAAGACCCCGCTCGTGATCTGGCCCTCAGAGTGGTAGGGTAAGACCACCAGGTCAGCCGCTCCTACATAACAGTCCATAGCATTATCATCCACAAATTCATCAATGAAAAGGACATTCCGGGTAAGATTTAGTTCTTTAACCAATGACTCAAGGCTTTTCCGGTATTTTTCGCCATTATGTCTCTTTTCTACAGGATGGGTAATTCCAAGGACTATATACAGCACATCAGGATGCTTTTTCGCTACGGCTGGTAAGGCTTCCAACATAACCTCGATCCCCTTGTTGGGGCTTAAAAAGCCAAAGGTAAGGGCAAGAAAACGATCATGCAGCTGTAACTGTTGCTTGTAAAAAGAAGGAATCATATATTCCGTTTCGGTAACACCGTGAGGGATGAGATGAATCTTGGAGCGAGGAATATCATAAATATCTGTCATAAAGGCAATCGCCAGCTTATTCATCACCACAAGGGCCTGGGAAAAGGCGGCTGTTTCCATAAATGCCTTTTTCTGGCCGGGACTGGGATTTTGCAGGACGGTATGGCAGGTGGTGACCACGGGTTTTTGCAAATGCTTTAAAAACTCTGTGATATAAATACCGTCAGGACCTCCGAAAAGACCAAACTCGTGTTGCAAGGATACCACATCAACCCCGGAGAAATTGACCAGATCTGCGGCATGGCAGTAATCTTCCAGGTTGTCCTCCTCGATCTCAAAAAAAACCGGTGCGCGATAATCGTAACATCCATTATTGTTTAAGGCAATAAAAGAGGTGGCGTCAGTTCCTATATTATTTTCCAGCGCACGGCTTAAATTGGCCGAAAAGGTCGCAATCCCGCATTTGCGGGGCAGGCAACTGCTGACAAACGCAATCTGAAGCCTTTCTTTTAATTCTACCGAACTTAATTTGGGAGATAACATCGCGTATCCCTTCCTCCATCATAATTGTTTTTTTATATTATCAAAGGAAGTTCTTAGAAATCTATTAGCAATATTTGATTATTTCAACAGCCGCATCCCCGGCGCAGTGCGCCAGGGGGGGGCGTCTGTTTGCCTGTGACTTACATTCTTCTTGGGGCGTAGGGCATCTTGACCCTAGGCGGACCTATCACCTCGGAAACCACTATCCCCAGAGGAAGTTTCTCGCCTATTAAGAGCCCTTCAAGCTCTCTTTCAAATTCCCCGAAGTTTTTTCTTGCTGTATATCCTTTTTTCTTGCCACTACGCCTTGATGACAGGTTATCCCCTTTTAAACCTGGGGATCTATTTGATTCGCTCATCTTCATTTCCGGTATCAGCTCCCATTTTGGAGATGGAATCCCGCATTTGGGTATCCGATTGAATGTTTTTCATGTTGTAATAATCCATTACACCCAGGTTGCCTTCCCGCAGTGCCTGGGAAAGGGCCTTGGGTACTTCTGCTTCTGCTTCCACAACTTTGGCCCTCATCTCCTGGACGGAAGCTTCCATCTCCTGCTCCCTGGCTACGGCCATGGCCC
>SKMY01000171.1 GCA_007120815.1 Syntrophomonadaceae bacterium
AGGACAAAGAAAGCGCCCAGGCCATGGTAAAAGAACGGGGAATCCAGTCCCGTGTCATTTTTATTGGAACCCAGGTAGAGCTTGTGCCTTTGCTTTCTGCAGCAGATTTGTTTGTTCTTCCCTCGGAAAAAGAGAGCTTTGGCCTGGCTGCATTAGAAGCGATGGCCTGTGGTGTTCCCGTTGTTGCCACGGAAACAGGAGGGCTGCCTGAACTCGTTGAGCATGGCAAAACCGGGCTGCTTGTGCCTGTTGGGGATGTGGACGCCCTGGCGGAATCCATGGGCAGCCTGTTAGAAAATCCCGCCCTACACGGCCAGATGGCCGTCATGGCGCGAGAAAAAGCCAAATGTTTTGCTGTTGAAGGGATTATCCCGCAATATGAAGAATTTTATCAAAGCGTACTTTCTCACGCAAAACTGTAGTTTTTTTCAGGAGGGGTTATTAAGCGTTGATCGCGGTGGTAGATTACGGAATGGGGAATGTGACCAGTGTGCGTAACGGGTTTGACTTACTGGGTATTCAAACGGTTTTGACCCACGATACCGATGTTTTAGATAAATGCCGTGGTATTGTGGTTCCAGGGGTAGGTGCGTTCGGATGTGCGTCCGAGGACCTGGAAAAAAAAGGCCTGATGGCGTATCTCAAGCACCGCAAGAACCAGGAAACCTACATCCTGGGTATTTGCCTTGGACTGCAGCTTTTTTTCGACGAAAGCGAAGAAGACCCGGGTTTTGAGGGCATTCATTTTTTTCCGGGTAAAGTTATCCGTTTCCCGGAGCATGTAAAGGTTCCTCATATGGGTTGGAATCGGATCTTCTTCACCCGGCCTGATCCCATTTTTACTGATGTTCCCGATGCCAGTCATTTTTATTTTGCCCATTCTTATTATGCCAGCCCGGAAAAGAACGAACTTGCCCTTGCCCGCTGCAATTACGGGTCATCTTTTGCTGCTGCAGTGAAACGAGATACGGTTTATGGTTTGCAGTTTCACCCGGAAAAAAGCGGTAAATTGGGGCTTATTATATTACGTAATTTCGAAAGGATGGTATCCAGTGCAACTGATTCCAGCCGTTGATCTTCACAGGGGCAAATGTGTGCGGCTTCTGATGGGGGAAAGAGATCGGGAAACGGTTTACAGCGATAATCCGGTGGAAATGGCCCTTAAGTGGGAAAAGGATGGGGCCCACCGCCTCCATATGGTTGATCTTGACGGGGCCTTTGACGGCGCACCGGCCAACACCCCGGCTATTGCGGAAATAGCATCCAGCTTGACGATTCCCCTGCAGCTGGGTGGAGGGATGCGCAGCCGGGAAATTGCAGAAAAGGCATTTGAATTGGGTATTCAGCGGGTTATCCTGGGAACGGTGGCCGTTGAGCAGCCTGAACTGGTCCGGGAACTGGCCCGGGAATACGGTGATAAAATCATTGTAGGCATCGACGCCCGGGATGGGATCGTTGCCGTAAAAGGTTGGGTGGAAGGGTCAGGTGTTCATGCGGTGGCCTTTGCCCTGACCATGCAGGAATACGGCGTGAAAGAAATTATTTATACAGATATTTCCAGGGACGGGACGCTAAAGGGGCCCAACCTGGACGCCCTGGAAACCATGGCTTCAAAGCTGGATATTCCCCTGATTGCTTCCGGAGGCATATCTTCCCTGGAAGATTTGAAACATGTGAAAGGCCTGGAACCCTTGGGCGTCCAAGGTGTTATCGTTGGACAGGCCTTATATACAGGCCAGTTTACGCTGCAAGAAGCCCTGGCCGCCCTGGCAGGTGCCGGCTGAACTTATTGGATATAAAAACTGTATTTACTGGAGGGAGGATCTGTTGTTGGCAAAGCGAATTGTACCGTGCCTGGATGTAAAGGACGGAAGAGTGGTAAAAGGGGTCCAGTTTGTGGATTTGAAAGATGCGGGGGATCCCGTCGAGCTGGCCAGATTTTATGATAGTTCGGGAGCTGATGAGCTGGTTTTCCTGGATATTACTGCTTCTTATGAAAAGAGAGAAACCATGCTGGATGTGGCCCGCAGGACTGCGCAAGAGGTATTCATTCCTTTTATCGTCGGTGGGGGCATTAACAGCATTGAACACATCCGGGCTATTTTGAAGGCGGGGGCCGATAAAATTTCTTTGAATACCTCTGCGGTACAAACCCCCGATTTGATTCGGGAAGGTGCTCACATTTTCGGCAGCCAGTGTATTGTCGTGGCCATTGATGCCTGCTGGAACGAGGAAATGAACGATTGGGAAGTGTACACCCACGGGGGGAGAACACCGACCGGCATGTCAGCCTTGTTGTGGGCTGAAAAGGTAGAGAGCCTGGGTGCCGGAGAAATATTGCTGACCAGCATGAATGCCGACGGAGGGCAGGTAGGGTTTGATATCCCGCTCAATCGTTCGGTGGCGGAACGGGTGAATATTCCCGTGATCGCCTCGGGCGGTGCCGGTAAGATCGAGCATTTTGAGACGGTTTTAACCGAGGGGAAAGCCGATGCGGCACTGGCAGCTTCTGTTTTTCATTACCGCCATTTTTCCGTGATGGATGTGAAGAGTTATTTGAGAGAAAAAGGTGTGGAGGTGCGCATGACATGATCGAGGAAATTGCCTTTGAAAAACATGAATTAATTCCCGCCATCATTCAGGACGTCGAAAGCGGCGACGTTTTAATGCTTGCATATATGAACCGGCAGTCCCTGGAAAAAACGCTTCAAACCGGCCTGACCTGGTTTTGGAGCCGAAGCCGTCAAAAATTTTGGCAAAAAGGAGAAACGTCGGGTCACATACAAGAAGTGAAAACTATCAGCTATGATTGTGATGCCGATACGCTGTTAATTAAAGTGAAGCAAACGGGACCGGCTTGCCATACCGGAGAAAGAAGCTGTTTCTTTAATCATCTCTACCCCGGGCAGCCGCAGGAAGAAGGCATCAGGTCAAAAGAAGGAGGCTAATCATGTTAAAGCTGTCAACACGGGGTGAATATGGTGTGCGGGCCATGATAGAGCTTGGGTTATCCGATGGAGGCTCTTTAACGGTTCAAGAAATATCAAACCAACAAAATATCTCCGCTAAATATCTGGAGCACCTTCTAGCTTTGTTGAAAAAAGCTGAACTGGTTAGCAGCGAACGGGGTCCCCGGGGAGGCTATCGGCTGTCCAGGCCTGCCAGGGAAATAACCCTGGCAGAAATCCTGGTTGCCCTGGAAGGCAACAACCCACCGGTAAACTGTTTGAGGGAGGAAGCGACAAACCATCAAGCCTGTTTGTGGCAGGAAAAGTGCGCCCTGCAAGCGGTTTGGCTCGGCATTCATGAAAATATTACCACCATTCTCAGAGACATTACCCTGTATGATATCTGTGAAAAACAGCAAACCATAATGAATACTACGATGTATCACATTTAAGTTAGGAAAGAGGAATCCTTATGCGTTACCTGACTGCGGGTGAATCCCACGGCCCGGCCCTTACGGGAATCATCGAAGGCCTACCCGCCGGCTTGTTTCTCGATGAAGGCTTTATAAATCAGCTGCTTGCCCGAAGACAGGGCGGTTTCGGCCGGGGAGGCCGAATGGCCATTGAGAAAGACCGGGTTCGCTTTTTATCCGGGGTTCGTTTTGGGAAAACATTGGGCAGCCCGCTGTCCATCGTCATTGAAAATAAAGACTGGGTGAACTGGCAGGATGTTATGTCAACCGGGCCCCGGGAGAATGAAAACCTGAAAATTGTTGACTGCCCACGTCCGGGCCATGCAGACCTGGCAGGAGGGCTGAAGTATGGCCACCGGGATCTGCGTAACGTTCTGGAACGGGCCAGCGCAAGGGAAACAGCCATGCGCGTGGCCCTGGGAGCTGTAGCCTTTCTGCTGCTCAGGCCTTTCAAGGTGGAGGTGTCCGGTTTTGTCCTTTCCGTTGGGGATGTGGCGGCGGCTTATCCCGATCCTTGTTTTACGGCCAAAGGGTTAAAAGACCGGGTTGACAGGTCGGTTCTGTACTGTCCTGATGAGAGCGCCACCCAAGAAATGGTAAAGGCTGTTGAACAGGCCCGACGAGAAGGGGATACATTGGGCGGGGTATTTGAGGTTTGGGTCGACGGGCTGCCGCCCGGCCTGGGAAGCTATGTTCATCCCGACCGGCGCCTGGATGGGCGTATCGCCGGCGCCTTGATGAGCATTCCTGGGGTAAAGGGCGTTGAAATCGGGCTGGGATTTGAAGCCGCCAGGCGGAAAGGGTCCCGGGTCCACGACCCGATTCGGGTTGATGAATTAAGTGGTGTATGCCGGGCGTCCAACCGGGCAGGCGGCCTGGAAGGCGGGGTAACCAATGGAGAACGGTTAGTGGTGCGAGGAGCTATGAAACCCATTCCCACCCTGTTGAGTGCCCTTCCCAGCATAAAGCTGGGCAGCCTGGAGCCTGTAAAAGCGGCGGTTGAGCGCTCCGATGTTTGTGCCGTTCCAGCGGCCTCCGTGGTGGGCGAAGCCGTGGTTGCCTGGGAAGTGGCCCGGGCATTTTGTGAAAAATTTCCTGGGGATTCCATGGCTGAAATGGAGCGGTCTTATAACGGTTATTTGCGTGATATTAACCAATACATGGAGAAAAAAGCGGATGTTTAACATTCAAGTTCATACGGAAAGCAGAAGATACCCGGTTTTTATCGGAACCAACATTTTAGATAGGATCGGCCCGGTGCTCAAAAAATATGTGAATGCCCGGGTCATTCTGGTTGTGAGCGATTCAATTGTAGCTCCTTTGTATGCAGATGCCTGCCGGGAGGCCCTTCAAGGGGTGGACTTTTCTGTGGAGTTGGCAGAATTTCAATGCGGCGAACGGAGCAAGTCTTTAGAAGCGGCATCAGCCCTTTACGACCGTGCGATAACAACCGGCTTGAGCCGGGGAGACGCGATTCTGGCCCTGGGTGGAGGGGTAACCGGAGACCTGACCGGTTTTGTTGCAGCCACGTATCTCAGGGGCATCGCCTTTATCCAGGTCCCTACGACCTTGCTGGCCATGGTGGACAGCAGTGTGGGTGGAAAGGTGGCTGTCAATCACTCCAGGGGGAAGAACCTGATCGGTGCTTTTTACCAGCCTGCAGCGGTTTTCGCAGACACAGCCCTGCTAAGGACGCTTCCCGAGCGGGAGTTCATAGCCGGCCTGGCTGAAGTGGTAAAGTGTGGGCTCATCGGGGACCAATGGCTGTTCCAACGCCTGGAAACGTTGAGCCTTGGCAGGTCTAAAGGAGGCAGTGAGGTCCTTGCACCGTCGGGCATTCTGCTGAAAAAGCTGATTGCGCGTTCTGTCATGTTAAAAAGAAATGTGGTCCTGCAGGATGAAAAGGAAAATGATCTGCGGCGGGTTTTAAACCTGGGACATACCTTCGGTCATGCCCTGGAAGCCTCCACCGGGTATGATTATTTTCTTCACGGAGAGGCCGTGGCATGGGGTATGGCCCTGGCAGCCCGACTTTCCAGGCGCCTCAAGCTGCTCAGCGAAGAAAATGAAAAGCGGATCATTCGGGTCGTTCGGTGGTTGGATCCGCCCGGGCCTCCAGGATATTTAACCCGGGATTCCCTGGTTGACGCGCTGCAGTACGATAAAAAAAGAGAACAAGGGGTCCTGGTTTTTGTTTTGCCTGTTGATATAGGCAGGGTGATTTTTTACCGGTCACCGCCTTGGGATGCCATTCAGGAAGCCCTCGATGCGTTTTTGCAGGAAAAAATTCTTTTGGAATAGGCTTTACGGAATAGGCTTTGCACCGAAAAGAAAAAAAGGATAAAATAGATGCAGGAGATGATAATGATAGCGAGCAATAAAAATAATTATTTGAAAAGCAGGTGTAGATAGTGGACAATAAGGTTGAAAATAAATTATTAACGCTGGAGGATATTCAAAACCACCCGGCTGTTATCGCCTATATCCGCAAAGCCAACGAAAACCTGGGTGTCCTGGGTTACACGGAACACGGGTTTCGCCATACGGATATGGTTGCACATACTGCCTATCGTGTGATGGATGAAATGGGTTTTACCCGGAGGGAAGCTGAACTGGCGGCCATCGCAGGCTACCTGCATGATATCGGTAACGTGGTGGAACGCAGCCATCATTACTATACTGGGGCGGTTATTGCCATGGGCCTTTTAAGGGAAATGGGCATGGACGAACTGGAAATTGCAGAGGTGGCTTCTGCCATTGGGAATCACGACGAGGTTAATGGACGCCCGGTGAGCAATGTGTCCGCCGCCGTTATCCTGGCAGATAAAGCGGATGTCCATCGCTCCCGGGTTCAGAATCGGGATTTTGCAACCTTTGATATCCACGACCGGGTGAATTACGCTGTAGAGGAGTCCATGCTGCAGCTGGAACCCGTTGGTCGTATCATTACGCTAAAACTGAAGATTGATACAAGCATTAGCCGGGTCATGGAATACTTCGAGATTTTTTTGACCCGAATGATGCTGTGCCGCAGGGCGGCTGATTTTCTTTCCACCCGCTTTTCCCTGGTGATTAATGAAGCGCAACTACTTTAACTTTAAACAGGTACAGGAGGATGATGGGACTTGCCTCGAAAAAAACGAACCAAAACCGGCATAATTATTTTTACCCTTATCGCTGTTTTGCTGGTTTCCGGGTCAACCTATTTTCTGGCCAACTGGCAAGATTACTTGAGGAAAGGGCTCGACCTGGAGGGCGGTGTTTACGTCCTGCTGGAAGCACAGGTCATGGAAGATGAAGATCTGGACCACGATGCCATTCAAAGAGCCATGACGATTATACGCAGCCGGATAGACGAGCTAGGTGTGGTGGAGCCCATTATACAGCGGGAAGGGGAGCGACGCCTGCGCATTGAACTGCCGGGCATAGAAGATCAGGCCCAGGCGATGGAAGTTATTGGCCGCACAGCCCAGCTTACCTTCCGCAGTCCTGATGGTGAAGATCTGTTGACCGGGGCCCACCTGAACACGGCCAATTTTACCCGGGGGCAGTACAATGAACCCATGGTTGCCCTGGAATTTGACGCCGAAGGGGCGGACATATTTGCCCAGGCCACGCGGGATTACCTGAATGACGTTATCTATATCTACCTGGATGATGAAATTGTATCCGCACCGGTGGTACAGAATATTATAACCGATGGTCATGCGGTAATTACGGGCATCCCAACGGCTGAAGAGGCCAGGGATATTGCCATTATGCTTCGTTCCGGTGCCCTGCCGGTAGACCTGGTTGAACTGGAAACCCGTTCGGTGGGTCCGGTCCTGGGTGAGAATGCGCTGCAATTGAGTTTTTCCGCTGGTCTTGTTGGCATGAGCATTGTGATGCTCTTCATGCTGTTTTATTATCGCTTTGCCGGGCTGGTTGCCGATATCAGCCTGGTTGTTTACCTGGCCCTGGTGTTTTTAATCTTGTCCGCCATCAATGCCACCCTTACCCTTCCCGGTATAGCGGGATTAATTCTCTCTATCGGGATGGCAGTGGATGCCAACGTTCTTATTTTTGAGCGAATCAAGGAAGAACTTCACACTGGGAAAACCACCCTTGTTGCGATCAACTCGGGGTTTGAACGGGCCTTTCGTGCCATCATCGACGCCAATATCACCACGGTAATTGCAGCCCTGGTGCTGTTTATTGTGGCCAGCGGTCCGGTGCGGGGTTTTGCCGTGGTTCTGCTGGTCGGTATCGTATCCAGCTTTTTTACAGCCATTTTCTTAACACGGTTTTTGCTGCGGTATGCAGCCCGTTCAAGGATTATTCAACGTTCATCGTACCTGGGTTACAAGGGGGGGAACTAGCTTATGCTTCGACTACATTTTGACTTTTTACAGCATCGCACCAAGGGGTTTATTTTTTCGGGACTTCTTATTCTCATAGGTTTGGGCTCACTGCTGATTAACGGACTCAACCTTGGAATTGACTTTACCGGGGGAACCATTTTCCACATGAGACTGCCGGGCGGTTACCAGATGGAAGAAGTCCGGGATGTGCTGGAACCTTATGGGTTGTCGGGGGTGCCCCTTCAACGGGTTGGCCGCGCCGTTGACCCGTCTGGTGATGAAGTGATTATCAAGGCCCCCCACCTGGATGAGCAGACCAGGCGGGATATTCTTTCCGACTTTCAGGAGCGCTGGACGGGAATGACCACCAACGATATTTTGCGCGTGGACACTGTTGGCGCCGTCATCGGTCGGGAGTTAACAAGAGAGGCTTTTCTGGCACTGCTCATTGCGGCAGCGGGCATGGTTCTATATATTACCCTAAGGTTCGAATTTAAATTTGCCCTGGCAGCCATAATTGCGCTACTGCATGATGCCTTTGTG
>SKMY01000280.1 GCA_007120815.1 Syntrophomonadaceae bacterium
ACCAGGACAGGGAAGCCCAAGAAGATAGCCGCAAAGTGAGCGGCCACCTGTACTTCATCCCGCTCGCCAAAGTGGAGCACAAAAGCCCGCACCCGGCGTCGCTGGTAGTCTCTCTGCTCTTCCCGCAGACCGGGCTCAATACCACCGAAGGCCAGTCCGGCACGCAGGGCGTAGTTCACAACATGGATAACCTGGGTGAAGTTGCCCAGCGGGAAGGTAATAAAGTCGATACCCAGTTTCAGTCCGGCTTCGATAGCCTGGTCGACCACTTCCCAGGCCATAAAGACCATGAATCCTTTGCCCTGCAGGTCGCTAACGATCTTGGCCAGGGCTTCTGTTGACTTGGCTTTCCCGGTAAGAACTGCCTGGCCGGGGATGGTCCAGTCCACCAGGAGAATCCCGTAACGGCGCACGACGGGGTCGCCTACAAAGCCCGTCCAGGGCGCCACGTGCAGGTTGTCGCCTTTCAGGTAGCGGACCGCTTCGATAATCTCAGCGGCATAAGCGGTGGATTCGCCGCAGAGGCGGGCGTTGTAGAAGTTTAATTCTTCTTTAATCTGGTTACGCATACGGTTCAGGATAGGAACCAGTTCACCCAGCTTGGTTACCTTTTCTCCGCTTAAGTTCATGATAACCGGCAGGTAATACCCGGTTTCGGGGTAACCCACGGGATGCTCGGGGCCGTAGCGGCGGATCGCCTGGCTGAGCAGAATTTCGGCATAGCTGGTCGCCGTAATCGCTCCGTTATAAACCTTTTGGAATAACGCTGTTGGGGGATTGGTTTCATCTACCGCACCCTCGTATATTTCTTCAAAGGAATTTTCCCATTCTCTACTTACAGTGCTCATATACGCTTACCTCCTTTATTCACAGTTATTTATTTACCAGGTGGTGGAAAGATCGGTTTCGTACTTCTCGGCTGCCATCTTGTGCACCCTCAACTTCCAGGTCCGCTCTTCAAGGGCATCCAACAGCTTCCTGGAAGCTTCCATGGGATCCTCTTCCCACATGAAGTAGCCGCCGTATACATCCTGGGCAATCTGCAGGGCAATGCCGTCTACCAGGGGGCTGCCGGGGATGGGCGGTATAACTCCAACATGGGTGGGAACGCCTAAAGTAACGCACCAGCTGCCGATGGATACGGCCTTTTCGCTCATGGCTTCCGGCGCACTGGCGACGAAAGGAACTTTGGGGGTATCGACATTCCACTGCTTGGCCAGAGCGGTTACAAAGTCGTAGCAACGGGTATTATCCACACAGGAACCCATATGGAAAATCAAGGGAAGATCTTCACCCAGCTTATCCTTGTTAGCGTCGTTCAGGCGCTTTAAGAAAGCTTTCAGGCCGTCGCCGGCGTATTTTTCAATGGCATCGCTGTTTAGCAGCCCAAGCTTGCCGAAGGTTCCGGCGGCACAGCCGGTAGATACAACGAATACATTGTTCTTGGCCATTTCTGTGGCAATGGTAAAGTGGCTATCGTCATGGGGTACTTTCAGGTTGTTACAGCCTGCAAAGAGGCAGACCCCTGCCAGTTCCCCGGAATCAACGGCATCAGTTACAGCCTTTATGGGGCTTTCCGGACTGATAGCACCCAGAATTTCTTCCATGGCTTCCAGGCTGAACCCGGCAATTATCTTGTGTTTAACCTGGGGAATGCTGACTTTCTTCGGATCTCTTTCTTTGAACGCTTCAATAGCGACATTGACAATTTCCCGGGCTTTTTCCATGGCACGGGTATCGTCAAAGTCCACGTAGTAAGAACTGGGAATCTTGGCGTTGGGTATGGTGGTAATGATCTTGGTGTGGTAGCACTCGGCCACCGACTGAACACCCGGCATGATACACTGCACGTCTACAACCATGGCGTCCACGGCACGGGTCATGATGGCCAGCTCCTGGGACAGGAAGTTGGTCAGCACGGGAACACCCTGGCGCATGAGCACTTCGTTACCGGTACAGCAGATCCCCATGCACTTGATGCCTTCGGCGCCTACGGCCTTGGCTTCGTCCTGCATTTCCCGGGCGGCTTTAACGACCATCTCACTGAGAACGGGGTTGTGTCCGTGCAGGGCAATATTGACCATTTTCTCTTCCAGGACACCCATGTTGCCCTCAGAGACAACCGGTTTGGGAGTACCGAAGAGAATATCGGAAAGGTCCGTGGAGATATGCATGCCGATATAATCGCAAAGCGCAGACTTCAGTGCCTGGAAGACCAGGTTCACCGGGTCGGCATCCATTCCCATATGGGTCTGGGCCATGGATTCGGCGATAGTTTTATGGATACTGTTGGGCATAATGTTGCAATCCATCGCTTTTTCTACGCGTTCGGGGACAACGGTTGCTTCCAGCCACTTGCTGTACGTCCTTTTATCCAGGCGGCTGAATTCCTGCTCTGCCAGGTCTACCACATCTTTAAAAATCTCCAGATCCGAACGGCCTTCGACGGCAATATCTAATTGGGCTGCAACTCTTTTTAACTTGTCGGGATCAGTAATGCCATAGTCGCTCTCATGCCCATCGGCTATTTCCCTCATAACGGACAGGATATGCATACCGTGGTCACAGTGGGCCGAGGTTCCACCCAGAACATGGCGGACCAGGTTGCGAGCTACAATGGTGTACGGTGCAGCACCGCAGATTCCTTTGCTTGCCTTCTTGGTAATCCTGCAGGGTCCTTGAATACAGATGGTGCAGCAGATACCGGTGTTACCGTAGTTGCACTGGGGCTGCATGTTCAGGTAACGGTCATAACATGTCTCAACCCCGCTCCCTTCCGTCTTGGCAAGAACTTCCAAGGCGGCTGGGTCTATTGTGCGGTTGCGATCTTTCTCCTTCTTTTTTTCAGCCATAATAATGTCCTAACCTCCTCATAATGTATTTTCACAGGGGAACAGTTTACATCCATTGATGTTGAATGTTCTATGTTTTAATGTCGCCGTTTTCAGCTACAGGAAAAAATCGCTGACTCCAGCTATTTCATCACCTCCTTAACCAGTTTTGTGTACACATCTTTCATACTTTCCACCAAATCTTCTTCCCCAAAAGCTGCAGGGTCAAGCTCCATGGACCGGTTCCAGGTTTCTTCCCTGTACGGTAAAATGCCGATGACATAATCATCGCCAAAATGCTGCCGGATTAAGTTCTCTTCTTCCTGGCGCCGGATCTTGTTGCCCAATACCTTGATATTTTTTACACCGAGGTCGGCGGCCAGCTTTTGCACCACTCCGGCGGTTTTCACACCGGCCCGGGTTGGTTCCGTTACAATTAAAACGGCATCAACCCCCTGGGCCGTTCCGCGGGTTAAGTGCTCAATGCCGGCACTCATATCAAGAATGACAACACCTTTTTGGTCGAGCAACAAGGCATTCAGCACGGAATTAAGAAAAGAATTTTCCTTGCAGTAACAGGCAGAGCCTCCCTGCTTTACTCCCCCCATCATTAAGAACCGGATGTTGCCTTCTTTAATACTGTAGTTTTCTATGACATCGTCAACATCCGGATTGAGAACGTAAAACGCGCCGCCTCCCCCACTTTTTTCATTAATAACCTCTTTCATTTCCACCAGGGGAGTCAAGTTTTCCAGTTTTTTTGGATCTATACCCAGGGCAAGCCCCAGGCTGGCATCGGGATCCGCATCCACCGCATATACATTGTAGCCCTCCCGGGCAAACAAGTACACCAAATTTGCGGACACGGTTGTCTTTCCTACGCCACCCTTGCCCGAAACTGCTATTTTCACCTCAACACGCCTCCTAAATTTACCCTCCTAAATTTTCCGCGAAATTATCGCGCTCCACCGCTCCCGAAGGAGCCCCTCAGCTTCCATTTATTCCTATTAATTCTTATTTTGCTAATAATTCTAATTCGCCAAAGGGGATGAGAACTCCTCTTTGTAAAAAAGTTTTCCTTCTCAAGTTAGATAATTCGAGTTAGAACCTGTTAATTCCTGCACCAGAATTTTCTCAATTTATTTTTGACGCCCCATAAAACTGGGGAAAAACGCCTGTTTGAAAAAATTATTTTCAAAATGACGGCATACGTCAAGGAAAAGGCGCCTAACTATTATTTATACCAGTCAAGCGCCCGTTTGAAAACCTCCAATTATTAACTTTATTTACGGCTATTGTTGTTCTTCGCTACCGCTTTCTTTCGGCCCTTTTTCATCTTGAACCTTGGCCTGCTCCTGTACCGCAATGGGCATGGTTTCTTTGCGGGTAAAAGACAGGAGATCCCCGTCCCGCTGAACAACAATGGTGTCGCCCGAAGTAAACCTGCCGCGCAGGAGTTCTTCAGATATTCCATCCTCCAGGCGCTTCTGAATAACCCGGCGCAAAGGCCTGGCCCCGTATGTGGGGTCAAACCCTTCCTGGGCCAACAGGGCTTTAGCCTCTTCAGTGACCTCCAGGTCCAGCCCGTAGTCGGTAATCCGACTGCTCAAGTCATTCAGCATCAGGTCAACGATTTGAGAAATATCGTCTTCTGTCAGAGACTTGAAGACAATCACATCGTCTACCCGGTTTAAAAACTCGGGACGAAAAGTGCGTTTCAGCTCTTCCATCAGGCGGTCTTTCATCTGTTCATATCCCTTATCAGCATCGGCAGGACGAAAGCCCATGGAGGGCTGTTTTTTTATAAAGTTAGCGCCCACGTTGGACGTCATGATTACGACGGTGTTGCGAAAATCAACCGTGCGCCCTTTACCGTCGGTCAGCCGGCCATCCTCCAGGATTTGGAGTAAAATATTAAATACATCATGGTGCGCTTTTTCTATTTCGTCCAGAAGGATGACACTGTACGGCTTGCGCCGAACTTTTTCCGTCAGCTGACCACCCTCTTCATAACCCACATATCCCGGAGGGGCGCCCACCAGGCGCGCCGTCGTGTGTTTCTCCATGTACTCGGACATATCCAAACGGATCATGGCATTTTCATCGCCGAACAAAGCTTCCGCCAGGCTGCGGGCCAGCTCTGTTTTCCCCACGCCGGTGGGACCCAGGAAAATAAAGGAGCCGATGGGTCGCCTGGGGTCCTTTAGTCCAGCGCGGCCGCGCCGGATGGCACGGGACACGGCCTGAACAGCTTCGTGCTGCCCCACTACCCGCTCATGCAGGGTGTCCTCCATGCGCAGCAGTCGGGCCGACTCTTCCTCGGCCAGGCGCTTAACAGGGATCCCTGTCCAGCTGCCCACGATATGGGCGATATCTTCTTCTCCCACAAGCACCTGGTCGGAAACCACTTTTTTCTTTTCCCATTCCTTTTTTAATTCGTCCAGCTTGCCTCGAAACTGCTGTTCTTTATCCCGCAGCTGGGCAGCCTGTTCAAATTCCTGCCCCCTAACCGCGGCTTCTTTTTCCTGGCGGATGGTTTCCAGCTTATCTTCCATTTCCTTCAAATCCGGCGGGGCCGTGTAGTTGCGCAGGCGCACCCGGGAAGCCGCCTCGTCGATAAGGTCAATGGCCTTGTCGGGCAGGTATCGGTCGGGGATATAGCGATCGCCCAGTTTTACTGCCGCCTCCAGTGCCTCGTCGGTTATTTTCACCCGGTGATGGGCTTCGTAGCGATCGCGAAGGCCTTTAAGAATTTCCAGGCTTTCTTCTTTATTGGGCTCTCCCACGGTAATCGATTGGAACCGCCGCTCCAGGGCGGGGTCGCGCTCGATATACTTGCGGTATTCATCCAGGGTGGTAGCGCCGATGGTCTGAAGCTCTCCCTTGGCCAGGGCGGGCTTGAGAATGTTGGAGGCATCAATGGCTCCTTCGGCAGCGCCTGCTCCAATGATGGTGTGCAGCTCATCAATAAAGATAATCACGTTACCGGCCTGCTGCAGCTCAACCATGAGCTTCCGGAGCCGCTCTTCAAATTCCCCCCGGTACTTGGTTCCGGCCACCACGGCGGACAGTTCCAGGGTAACCAGGCGCTTATCCCGCAAAATATCAGGCACATTGCCGTCCATGATGCGTTGGGCCAACCCCTCTACAATGGCCGTTTTTCCTACACCCGGTTCTCCGATCAGGCAGGGGTTGTTTTTCGTTCGCCGGCTTAGTATCTGGATCACCCGCTCGATTTCGGTTTCCCGGCCGATAACCGGGTCCAGCTTGCCCTCGCGGGCCAGCTTGGTCAGATCACGCCCGAAGGTATCTACCGTAGGGGTTTGGGGGGCGCTTTTTGTACCCTGGCCGCTGCTCAGCTGGGCTTCACCTCCGAGGAGTTGAATGACTTCCCGGCGGGCTTTCTTCAAGTCAACACCCAGGTTGGTAAGCACCTGGGCTGCGATACCTTCCCCTTCACGGAGCAATCCTAAAAGCAGATGCTCGGTGCCGACGTAATTGTGGCCCAGGTTTTGCCCCTCTTCGATAGCCAGCTCGATCACCTTCTTGGCCCGGGGGGTATAGCTAATACCCTGGGATTGGGCTTTATCTCCTTTTCCTATAATGCGCTCAACCTCCGAGCGCACTTTGGGCAGCTGGATGCCCAGGTTCTGCAGGGATCTGGCAGCGATTCCCGAACCTTCACGGACCAACCCCAAGAGGATATGCTCGGTGCCGATGAAGTTGTGGTTGAGTCGCTTTGCTTCTTCCTGGGCCAGCACCAGCACCTGCTGAGCCCTTTCAGTAAATCGACCAAACATAAACATATTTTTACACTCCTTTCAAATCAAACAATCCAGGCTTTTTTGAACCCGGGCAGCACGCTCCAGGTCTCGCTCGAAAGCGCTTAACTCCCGGTCCTTGAGATACTGCAAACAACCCGGCTGTGATAACACAAAAAGCTCGTTTAGCATTCCCGCGGCAATCCCCTTGACCAGGCCCAAATCCAGGCCCAGGCGCACATCGGAGATCAGCTGCATGACTTCCTGGGAACCCAGCATTCGGGCATATTTCATAACCCCCAGGGCACGTCCGGCACGATCGGCCAGACGCTCCCGACCCTCGTTGAGAAGGTGTTCCCGGGCTTTTTTCTCCTGGTTTATCAGCTGCCGGGTTACCCCGTAGAGGTTCTGCCAGATTTCCTCCTCCGACTGACCCAGGGTAATCTGGTTGGATATCTGAAATATGTTCCCCGTAAACTCTGTGCCCTCACCGTAAATGCCCCGGACGGCCAAACCCACCTGGTTGACCGCAGATAAAATGCGGTTAATCTGCCGGGTCAACACCAGGGCGGGCAAGTGAAGCATCACCGAGGCCCGCAATCCCGTACCCACATTGGTCGGGCAGGCCGTCAGGTATCCCAGTTCTTCGTGGAACGCATAGTTCATCTGCTTCTCCAGGAAGTCATCATATAAGGAAGCTTCCTTCCAGGCCCGTTCCAACTGCAGACCGGGAAGCAGGCACTGGACCCGGAGGTGATCTTCCTCGTTTACCATGATACTGACAACTTCATCACGCCGCAGGATAAGCGCGCTGCATGAGTTCTCACAAGCCATCAAGGGGCTTATGAGATGTTTCTCTACTAAAACCTGCCTGAAAACTGCCGGCAAAGATTCCAGGTTTAGTACCTGTAAGTCAGAAAAATGCTCATCGCTTCCTTCAAGTATCTCCTCAATAACCTGGAGCACTTTTTTCCGCTGATCATCAGAGGCCAGGGAGGGAAAAGGGATGTCTCGAATATTTCGGGCCAATCGCACCCGGCTGCTGATCACGATTTCCGCTTCGGGGCCCGTTCCTTCCATCCATTTACTGCGGATGCCCTTCTCCCGCTCTTTTTCTTTAAGATTGGATTCGCTTTCAGGGCTGCCGGGGTATTTATTGCCTTCACTTTGCGTGATGTCTTCCGGAGTCATCGGGTTTTCCCTTTCATTCACCGGCATCACCTCCAGCCTCTTTTCTTTTTTCCAGTTCTTTTATTTGATCCCTTATATGTGCTTCCTCCTCGAATGCTTCCTCGGCGATTTTCTTTTGCAGCTGCTCCCTTAGTTTCTCAATTTCTCGTTTCAGTTTAATGCCCGAACCTGTCCGGACGGGTATTTTACCCATGTGCTTCTGATTTCCATGCAGCCTTCGAAATAAAGCAGACAAGTGCTCTCCAAAGGCATCGTAGCACCCGTCGCATCCAAAACGCCCAATCTGTCCAAACTGGGCATACGTCAAACCGCAGCTCCCGCACTGTACACCTGTTTGGGTTTGGGGCATAATCGTTTCAGAGCCCCCTCCTGGAACCAGGCCTATCATTCCGGAAAAAAATTGATGAAGGGGAAAGTTTTCTTCAAAGGGGTTTTCCATTTCTCCCTTTTCCATGGCGCAGTGCTCGCAAAAATACATTTCGGTTTTCTTGCCATTAACCACCTTGGTTACAAACACTGTTGCACTGTTCTTGCTGCACTTTTGACAAATCATGCCTTAAAATGCCTCCTCGAATCGAATGTCAGACTTCATATCTTAGCAGGGCCAGAATCATGCTCTCAAACAGGCGGCCCCTGAGCATCCCCCGAAGGCTTTCATCCTCTGTCATCGTATCCAGGGCATCCAGTACAGATTCCATCAGCTTGGATTCCCTGTAAGAGATGAGTTTTTCCTCGTAAATTCGATAAATAAATTGCCGGGCTCTTTCTTTTTCAATGTACCCGGTTGATGCCTCCCTCAACAACATGGAAAGCAATCCGCCCTCTGGTATTCTTATCTTTTTAAGCCGGACAAATCCCTTGCCACCCCGTTTGCTCTCAACCAGGTAGCCTTTTTCAAGGGTAAAGCGCGTTTCTAAAACGTAGTTAACCTGGGAGGGTACACACTGAAACTTTTGAGAGAGTTCTTTTCTTCGAATGTCAATATAACCTGAAGCGCTTAAGGTAAGCAGTCTCTTTAAATACGCCTCAATGCTGTTGGCCAGGCTTCCCATGTTCTGCCCTCTTTCCCTGTGTCACTATGGGCTAGCTTCCTCGAAAACGCTGAGAATTATACGGTTGACACCGATAATCTAAGAAATGCACAAGAGTTTGACTTTCTCTGACTTTTATTGCTACCGTTATTATACCCCGGGGCCCCCGGCAAGGTGCAAATTTCTATTTTGACTGTTTAATGCGATATAATCGCCCATCAAAGCATTTTCCCTAAATACATCCTTTTCCTTCCCTATTTTTATTGTTTAAGCGGTATTCATCCAGAAAACAAAAAAATCGGCGGGATAAACACCCACCGAAGTCTGTGAAAAATATGTCAGGAAACAACAAATACCACCCCTTTACCCTGCCAAGGGTCCGCCATTCCGTATTTAATGGGGTCGATCATGATTTGTTGTCGTAATACGTCATGCTCGTTTTTTTAAATTCCCGTGTGCTGTAAAGAATGATAAAGTCATCGATGCCGACCGCACGGGCCATACGCTGAACGGTGTTTTCGCAGCTTTCCCTGGAGGTCCCATGAATCATGGTATAAATGTTATAAGGCCATTGAGGATAAGCAGGGCGACGGTAAACATGGCTGGCTTCCATAAAAGAGGCCAGGACATACCCGGTTTTGTCTATCATATCATCCGGGACCTTCCAGGCCACCATGGCATTGGCCACGTACCCGGCATGGCGGTGATACAGCACTGCGCCAACCCGCCTTAAGGACCCTTCGCTCTTCATGTGCTTCAGGTATTTCAACAATTCATCCTGGGTGAGGCCCAATTCATGGGCTACTTCCTTAAATGGCTCTTTTTCCAAAGGAATGTCTCCCTGCAGGGCCGTTACGATCTTTTTTTGCAACCCTTCGTCCATTTATGTACTCTCCTTATTTCAATTCCAGGTTCAGGCCAATTTTGTAAACATGCTCCGCCGGTAGTTTCAGGAGGTCTTTCACACCCTTTCGCGCTCTGACCTCTGTTAAGACATGATCGGCCTCTTTTTCACTGGGAGCGGTCACCGTAAACCACAGGTTAAAAACGTGATTTCTCTGGTAGTTGTGGGTAACGCCTTTAAAACGGTTGATGAATTGGGCCACCTCTTCCAACTGGTCCGTGTCAACCTGGACCGCAGCCAGTGTGCTGAAAAAACCCAGCCTGGCTCCATCAAACACGCCCCCGAGGCGGCGGATATACCCTTCGCTTTTTAAGCGGCGCACCCGCTTTAACACGTCACCTTCGGTGAGGCCGATGGTACTGCCCAGTTCAGCAAAAGGCCTCCGGCAAAGGGGAAAACGGCTTTGGATGTGGTTTAGTATCTTTTTATCTATCGAATCCACGCCTTTTCTCCTCCTGTTCTCTTGGTCTGTAGAGGCACCAGGGGTCTTCCGCCATCATGTTTCCGTGATAGTAATAAGCCCGGGCCCGGCAGCCGCTGCAAGTGTCCCCGAACTCACAGTGACCGCATTTTCCGCCCATTTCGCCCCGGCGCAGGGTTTGAAACAGTTCACTTCCCCGCCAAAGGGAGGAGAAAGGCGTTTCCAGCACATTGCCTGCTTTAAGGGGCAGGTAGGGGCAGGGATTGACATCCCCGCCTGGGGTTATACAGCAGTAAGCCGTTCCTGCCAGACAGCCCCGACTAAAGCGCGTCTCCATGCCTTTTACGGCAGCAATGCGCATGAATTGGGGGGCGCAGGTGGGCTTCAGTTCGATAGGCACACGGGTCTGCTTCTCCATGATACGGTGCAATAGTTTTTCATACTGTCTCTGGCGCAGCGCTTCTTTCTCCATGCTGACAGCCCGGCCCGTTGGGACCAGAAAAAATACATGATGGGCCGCTGCACCCAACTTGACCGACAGGTCGGCAATCCGTTCAAACTCCTCGACGTTAGATTCCACCACGGTGGTATGAACCTGGAACTCCAGGCCCACAGCACGGCAGTTTTCCATCCCCTGGAGGGCAGCTTTCCAGCTGCCCGGCACCCGTCGAAGGTCATCATGGATAGGCGCTTCGGCACTGTCCAGGCTAATCCCCATGCGCATGGCCCCGGCCTCTTTTAACTCTCGGGCTTTTTCCCGGGTCAGCATGGTTCCCGAAGTCCCGAATACCGGGCGTAGACCCAGCCCCCGGGCATGAGCCGTCAGTTCCAAAATGTCATTCCGCAGGAGAGGCTCTCCTCCGCTAAAAATCACCAGCTGAAAGCCGCAGCGGCTTATTTCATCCAAAAGGGTTTTTCCCTCTTCCGTGGAAAGTTCGCGGGCATCTTTTTCTCCGGCATCACGATAGCAATGCCGGCAGTTCAAGTGGCATTGACGCGTCGTATTCCAGGATACAAGCAAATATACCACCCTTCCAATTCGGTCTATTCCAAAATAATCTCTTCCTCCATCAGGTAACAGCCGGGGTCGGAGGCCCAGAAATCACCGTATACCGCCTCCGCCCTGGAACGTAAATTGCCGTTACAAACTGAAAGCCACCGGCAGCGGCCGCAGCGGCCTTTAAGCAGCGGTTTTCGGTCTTTTAGCCCTCTTAATAGGGGATGAGAGGTATCGGTCCAGATTTCACCGAAAGACCGTTCTCTCACATTACCGAAGGCATGGTCGGGGGTAAACTGGTCGGGATGGACAAACCCCTGACTATCAACGGCGGAAATCGCCATGCCGCTGCGGTTTCCTCCATTCATGGAGATAAGCCGCCAAATTCGTTCAGCAGCGGCGTGATCCTCCGCTTTCATTTTAAGATAGAGATAAACCCCATCGGCGTGATTATCAACGGTTAAAACTTCTTTCATGGTTCCTTCAGCATCCATAACCTGCACCTGTTGGGCTATCAGGTCCAACAAAGCGCGTTTCTCCCCCGGTGTGATATCCTCCTCTATGATTTGAATCCCCCGACCGGAGTAGACCAGGTGATAGAAACAAACACGGGGTATGCCCTCTTCTTTAATCAATCGAAACATATCAGGCACCTGGGACAAATTATGCCGGGTTACGGTAAAACGTAGGCCCACCTTTAAACCGGCTGAAAGACAGTGGTTAATGCCCGTTAACGCCTCGTCAAAGGCGCCCTTCTGCCCGCGAAACTGGTCGTGGGCTGTGCCTATACCGTCAAGGCTAACCCCAACATAACTGATGCCGGCCTTTTTGAACTTTCGGGCCGTTTTTCCATCGATCAGAGTGCCGTTTGTAGAAATCGTGGCCCGCAGTCCCCGGGAGGCGGCGTATTCCACCAGCTCATGGATGTCTTCCCGCATTAACGGTTCTCCACCAGAAAAAAGCAATACAGGAACACGGAAGGCTGCCAGGTCGTCGATAAAATGCCGGGCTTCGTTTGTGTCCAGTTCTCCATTAAAGGGTCGTTTTTCCGAACGGGCGTAACAGTGAAGACAGTTCAGGTTGCAGGTACGGGTGCAGTTCCACACAACAACAGGCCCTAAGCTGTCGGATACACCGTGAACAGCTCCCCGGGACCCATGGTGATAACGAAGTCCGTCTCCATAGTGTTCGGCGTTCTGACACAACAGCTTGGTGATACTAATCAAGGTTAAACCCCCCATATTTAAACAAAAAGGAGAGACGCCCATAGGCACTCCCACTTGTCTTGACAGGTATCTCAGATCATCACATAAGGCCTACTTTGAACATTTTGAACAAAAACCCCAAAGGTACAATTCTTTTTTGTCCACGGTGTACCCCGGTTTTATCGCTGCTAAGTCAGGCATTTGTTCGTTTTCCAGGCACTCGGTCCGGCCGCAGGACTTGCAGATAAAATGGGGATGGCAATGTCCGTGACCCTGACCGTGGGTGCCGCAGCCGCAAAGGGCAAATCGACCGGCCCGGTCTCCTACCTCTACCCTGTGGACAATACCCGCCCTTACAAAAGCATCCAGTGAACGATAGATACTCACAGGATTCATCTCAATTCCGCTTAATTGCTGATTTATTTCATGGTGGGTCAGCGGCCCCTTGGCCTCCAAGAGCAACCGGATCAAGGCCAAACGACCGGGAGTCTTCTTCAACCCAACCTTGGAAAGGATTTCTTCTGCAGCGTCACGGCTCATGAGTTCACCTTCTTGCAAAGCGCGTTGTTATCATAGTTTATACTGTAACAATAACCGCAGAATGAGTCAAGATACGACAAATTAATATGAAGAAAGGAGCCAGCGGGCCGCGTCCTTGGCATGGTATGTGATAATCAGGTCGGCTCCTGCACGTTTCATTGACATTAATTTTTCCAGCACAACGGCTTGTTCATCCAGCCATCCTTTCTGGGCGGCTGCTTTTACCATGGCATACTCACCGCTTACATTATAAGCGACCACGGGACATAAAACATTTTCTTTGACTGCGCGAATGACATCCAGGTAAGAAAGAGCAGGTTTAACCATGACCATGTCAGCGCCTTCTCCTACATCTTCTATGACTTCCTTTAGCGCTTCCCTGACATTCGCCGGATCCAACTGGTGGGTGCGACGGTCGCCAAAAGAGGGGGCCGAACTGGCAGCATCCCGGAAGGGCCCGTAAAAAGCCGAAGCGTACTTTACAGCATAGGACATAATGGCGGTGCTTTCGAACCCTTCAGCATCCAGGGCTTCCCTAAGGGCTCCCACTCGCCCGTCCATCATATCCGATGGTGCAACAATATCTGCACCGGCCCGGGCATGGGAAAGGGCCGCCTGGGCTAGCAGGTGTAGGGTTGGATCGTTACAGATTTCCCCATCTTTAACGATACCACAATGGCCGTCCGCGGTGTAAGCACAGAGACACACATCGGTAATAACGGTCAGATCCGGTTCTTTTTCTTTTAAGGCCGCAACACCCCGCTGAACCGCTTCGCCTGGATCAAAACTGGAACTGGCCAGGGCGTCCTTGTATCCTGGGATGCCAAAGAGTATTACGGCCGGGATTCCAAGCTCTTTTATTTCTGCTCCCTCCCGGACCAGGTTATCTACAGACATCTGAAATACTCCGGGCATGGATTCTACCGGGTTTTTGATGTTTTCGCCATTTGTTACAAACAGGGGATACACCAGGTCTTTTACATGCAAGTGCGTTTCTCGAATCATCCCGCGCAGAGATTCTGTTCTTCTCAACCGCCGGGGCCGGTCCTGGGGAAAAGGCACGCTGATTCATCCTTTCTTTTCCATTAGTCTATGCGCTTAGACTATATCACGACATGTCTTGAAAAACAAGCCGGGTTCAAAAGGTTAGTCTACCACAATGGAATCATGATAGATTCTTTTTAAAAAAAAATCTTTATAAAAAAGGATTTTCCAAAATGATGTAGAATAGAATTAAGTAATAAACGTTTACATTTTGCATATTGAATTGGCGGAACAGGTGCCCCCTCGTGGGGTTCAATTGGGAAGTCCGGTGAAAAGCCGGCGCGGTACCGCCACTGTAAGGGGGAGCACGCTTACACCATGTCACTTGGCCCATAGGGCCTGGGAAGACGTAGGCGCTGAAAATGAACCCGAGCCAGGAGACCGGCCTGTTTCAAAACACCGTCGACCTACGGGTATAGGGAGGTGTTTGGATCACGATATCCTAATCCCTAACTTTGTAGTTCAGGGATTATTTTTTTCCTGTTAAACCCATTGTTTTCTTCTTTAAACTCCGGCAGTTTTCCCTGCCGGTATTTTTTTTGTAAGGACCCAGAGCAACTTTTTAGGGAAGCTGCGGGGACGATTCTGTCGGGGAATGGCCCCAATGGGCCCGAGGCCCATTTCCGGAGCGAAGCGGAAGACCGACTCTTGGGGAAAGCGACGGAACTGTTCCCCTGCTTCACAGCAGTGCATGGGTAATAAGAAAATGGTTAAGCAGTTCATTTTTTAAAAAAAGGGTTTTGCTTCTGCAGTGTCAAAAAATATAGTAAGAATTTTAACAAATCTCTGCCTTTAGTTCCCCGCCAATCGTTTTTTTACAGGCAGTGATTCTAAAAAGGAGATGATTGGTTTGAAGACGAGAGTTTGTGATCTTTTGGGTATCGAGGTACCCATCATCCAAGGAGGCATGGTCTATATTGCAACCCCGGAACTGGCCGCCGCTGTCTCCAATGCGGGGGGGCTGGGACAGCTGACCTCTGGAAAGGATCCGGATGCTCTAAGGGAGCGCATCCAGCAGACCAGGCAGTTAACCGATAAACCCTTTGGCGTAAACATTCCGCTGTTGGTCCAGCAGGCAAAAGATTTAATTGATGTATCTATCGAAGAAAACGTTAGGGTGATCATTACTTCTGCAGGGAACCCGGCCAAGTTTACAGGATATATTAAGGAAAAGGGGCCCCTTGTTTGTCATGTTGTTCCTTCCGTTCGCCTGGCTCAAAAAGCGGAAGGGTCCGGTGTTGATCTGATCGTTGCCGAAGGATGGGAGGCCGGAGGACACAACGCTTATGATGATGTTACGGTTATGACGTTAATTCCCCAGGTAGTGGACGCTGTGAAGGTGCCCGTGGTGGCTGCAGGCGGTATTGCCGATGCCCGCGGTGTGGTGGCCGCGTTTGCCCTGGGTGCTGAAGGCATCCAAATGGGCACACGATTTTTGATGACAAAGGAATGCATCGCTCATCAGGCGTTTAAAGAGGCGATTATCGGAGCACCGGATACCGCTACCGTTATCACGGGAAGAACATTCGGTCCGACCCGTATCCTGAAAAACAAGCTGGCCCAAGACATTCTGGGTTGGGAACACCAGGGCGTTGCTTCAGAGGGGATTCTAGAAAAGTTGGGACCAGGCCGGTCCCAAAAAGCGCTCCTGGAAGGCGACATGGAAGAAGGATCTCCCATGATTGGCCAGATCGCAGGCATGATCACGGATGTTATCAGCGTCCAGGAGGTTTTTGACAGCATCATTGAACAGGTGGGGCCCGTGCTGGAAAAGGTGCGTAAAAACCTGGTTGGCTCGTAACCCTCTCTGATCGATCAACCCCTTTAAGAAAACTTATACCGGGTAGCTAAGCTGCCCGGTTTTCTTTTTATCCTATAATTATTGTGCCCTGGACTGAGGCAAATCAGACCTTTGAAGCCGAGCCTTTAAGTCTTGTATTTTATTGATAGCTCCCGATCCAGCAGGCGGCTAATCATATCGGCCAGCTCTTCCGGATCCAGGGTGTAGGGCACCTCTATATTTCGTTTCCGCAGCAGCCCCACCAGCTCTAGAATGGACGGGGGTTCCAGATCGGCTTCTTTCAGTAAAGGGAGATCCAGAAGAACCTCCTCCGGTCGGCCCCGGGCCAGAAGTTCTCCCTGCTTCATGATGTACACGGTATGGGCCAGCGAAGGCAAATGGGACAGATCGTGGGCGGTAAATAATATAGCCGTTTCGTACTTGTGGTTTATCTCCTTGAGGAGCGTCACCAGTTCTTTTTTGCTTTTTTGATCCACCCGGGAAAAGGGTTCATCCAGTATTAAAAGCTGCGGCCTGAGAGCCAGCGCACCGGCCAGGGCTACTTTTTGTTGTTCACCTCCGCTTAAATAATGTGGAATTTTATCGGCCAGGTGCGTTATTTTCAGGTCGGCCATAACCTCTTCCACCCGTTTTTCAATGTAATCCCTGGGCCAACCTGCGTTTTTCAGGGAAAACGCAATATCATCCCGGACCGTAGGACCAATGAGCTGTTCCTCCAGAGACTGAAGCAAAACCCCCAGCTTTTTCCACAACTTTTTAAAGGCTTTATGAGGTTCCAGGCCCAGAACCCGCACGTCGCCCTCTGTTGGGGCCAAAAGCCCAGTGATATGGGACAACAGGGTCGTCTTTCCCGATCCGTTGCCTCCCAGAAGCCCAACCACTTCTTTTTCGTACATGAAAAACTCCAGCCCGCAGATGCGCACTTCCGTGGAATCGGGATAACGGTGGCTGATACAGCCTATATCGACAATTCGTTTCACCATATCACCGTCACAATAAAGAATATGGAAGCTGCCAACAGGATGATTCCATTTAATTTACCGTTGGCCGGGTTGGAGGTTTTTTTAATGCCCCCCTGGTACCCCCGCATCAACATGGCCCAGTAACTACGCTCGTTGAGATCAATGGCGGTCAAAAATGCCATGGACAGGTACGTGCCTGCGCTGGTCAGGTTGCGGAACAGGTTGCCGGAACTGGCTCCTCCTCGCAGCTTAATAGCCACCAGAAGATTTTTCAGCCGGCCCGCCAGGAGAAAGAAGGCCCTGTAAGTTAGAAACATAACATCCGTAAGCACCGGGGGAAGCACCCGGTTTAAGGCGGAAAATATCTCGATATACGGCGTCGTGATGATCAGCATGAGCAGTGCCATGACCGCTGAAACGGCACGGAGTACCATAACCAGCAAATCAACACCCCCCAGCCCCATCAGGAAGCACCCGTACAGCAGGCTGAAAAACAGCGGATACAAGTAAAAATAAAGCTGCCGTATAGGAGGAAGCCCCAACACCCAGAGAGAGGTTATAAAAGTCAGGCACAGCGGAATCAACAGTTCCCAACGGGTGCAGATAATAATGCCGGCAATGAAAAACCCTGTAGATACCAGCTTGCTCCATGCCTCGGTCCGGTGTAAGAAGGTGCTGCCCTGTACGGCTTGTTGATCCATAAAAGCAACCTTCATTTACCGTAACCTCCTGGCTCAAATAGCTTCCTCACCAGTTCCGGCCGAATCCTGCGAAGGTATGAAAGGATAAAGGCCGTGATCCCGGCTTCTATGGTACCGCCAATCAGGACCAGGGCCAGGATAGAACCGATAAACCAGGCTGGTATTCCCGCAGCCAGCTGCTGCCCGGCTTCCAGGTACGCGGCCACTTGTACCGTTTCCAGGGTAAGGGTTGAAAGAAACACGATAAAGGCCATAAACAGGTTGGATAGGATTAAGACCGAAAGGGTGGTTGTAAAAACAGCGATGGGCGGGCGGAACAGGCGCCGAAAAGCCGGGAAAAATAAAGCGGCCATAAAAACTTCGCTTCCCATTAACAAGCTGTTTAACCCCACAACTGTTATTCCCCCGTGGCCGATCAGGCTAAGAAAGAGATTCACAACGAAAACAGCCAGAAAAGCCAGCCACGGGCCAACCAAAAGGCTAACCAGCACGGATAAATTAATATGGTAATGAATAAATCCCATTGGGATGGACATAGCGATAATCATTAGGGCTGACATGACCGCCAGGGTAGAGGTTTTACGAACCAGGTCCCTCTCGTTTTTTAGCTTCAATAGCACGACCGCCATCATCAAAACCATCATAATAATCCCCGTTCCTACCAGCCACAAGGGCAGTACGCCATCTGGAAAATGCAGGTGACTCATTAGCATCCTCGCTTTCTTAAAGGTTCTTCTGAAATGGCCAAATGCAACTCAGTTGCACTTATTATAATGGAAAAATCTGAATTTGTAAACGAAAAAGCCCTGAGCGGGCGTTTAAATTTCAAAAGGAAGCTTTTTTAGGAGTAACCTGCTCAGCCCTTTTATTGTCCGCTCACGTCGCAAAGCAGGGGGACCGTTCTGACGCTTTCCCATTTTTTTAAGGTGAGCAATTACTTTTAGGGTTGCTTTTTCCCCATGAGTAAACCGGCTATCACAGCGGTTACCGGAATGGAAACAATCAGGCCGATACTGCCAGCAATGCCCCGGACAAACTCTGTTGCAATCAAATCCAGATTGATAATTTCCAGCCATTCCATTTCATAGCCGGTGAGCAGCAGGAGCAGCGGTATAGCCCCACCCACGTATGCCAGCACCAGGGTGTTGGACATGGTTCCCATGATATCTCGGCCCACGTTTAACGCCGAGCGGGTTAATTCCAGGGTGCTGATGCGCGGATTGGCTTCCCGGACTTCAGCGGCAGCGGAGGCCACAGACATGCCGACATCGGTAACAGCACCCAGGGAACCGACAATAATACCGGCAAATAACAGCCCACGGATATTAATGGTTTGTTCCATGAAGTAGATCATTTGGGCCTCCTCGGAGCTAAAACCGGTCAGGTGAGACATCTCGCCCACCCAGAGCGCAAGTACCCCGGCCAGGGCAACGCCACAAACGGTTCCGACAATGGCTGAGAACGATTTGGCGTTAAATCCGCCGATGACCACCAGAGTGAAGACAATAATACCGACAGCCGCAACAGTGACCACAGGGATGGGTTCATACCCCTGCAAAAGCAGGGGCAAAATAACTCTGACAATAACCAGGCCGGTAAATCCCAGGGTAATGATCGTCTTAACCCCCTGAAAACGGCCTACCAAAAGCAAGAGAAGGATAAAAATGACCAGGAGAAAATACAAGCCGTGTTCCCGGGCCACGTCGTGAAGGTAAGCGTCTTTTATGATCCCACCCTCTTCATTCACAGCCAGGATAATGCGCATGCCTTCTTCCAGGTATAGATTGAGATAAAAATCATCTTCAATATACGTATTATCAATGAATACTTTTTCACCCCTAAAGGGCCCGTCAGTAATTTCCACTTCTGCCTGCTGATCCAGGGTGGCAAAAAAATCTCTCGGCTCATGATCTGTTACTGAAACAACTCTTCCTCGATAAAAAGACAGCCGCTGGAGATCATAAGAGTAATCGTCAATGTTATACTCCTGCTCAATCCCTTCAGTAAAGTTCTCAAAGTTGTTTTCATGAACCTGGGCATTGAGCGTGAAGGCCGGCAATATCAAAATAATACAAACCGCAAACAGTGATAACCCAAAGACCAGCCCCTTGCCTTTCATGTTGATTCCTCCCCCCTTGCAAGGAATTTATTTACCCATTATTTTGGCTTTGCAGCATGGCATTCCCGGTTCATTTCCTGGATCCGGAAACATTGGGGAGGACCAAGATCTTTCCATTTTTCTTCCATTTCCACATTTTTGGTCAGGTAATCCCGGGAGATGCGGCCGTCCACCAGTTCGATAACCCGGTCGCACTCGGCGGCAATATGCCGGTCGTGGGTCACCACGATAAAGGTGGTTTTAAATTCCCCGTTGATTTCCCGGAGCAGCTTGTTAACTGCCAGGGTCGTTTCGCTGTCCAGGCTGCCGGTAGGCTCATCGGCCAGAATAATTCGGGGGCGGTTTATCAGCGCCCTGGCGATGGCGATGCGCTGCTGCTGCCCACCGGAAAGGTCGGTGGACTTGTTGTACATCCGGTCCGAGACGCCGACCCGCTCGATAAGCTCCTTGGCCAGTTCAACGATTTTTGCTGAGGGTTTACCGTGGGCAAGCCAGTTGGGAATGAGCACATTTTCCAGGGCGTTGAATTCAGGCAGCAGGTAGTGAAACTGGAAAATAAACCCCAGGGTTTCATTTCGAAATTTGGCCAGTTCATTATCGTTTAAAGCCGTTAAGTCTTGCTCATCAACTGAGATCCTGCCTTCCGTGGGGCGGTCAAGGGTGCTGATAATATTCAAAAGCGTGCTTTTCCCCGACCCTGACTGCCCAATAATGGCCGTATACTCTCCTTCCTGGAAAGAGAGGTCAATGCCCTGGAGCACTGTTGTCTTTACCACGGTTCCATAGACCTTTTTTATCTGGTTTAATTCGATCTGGTTAGCCATTCTTGATCACCTCAATCGTATTCAACTGGGCCGCCCGCCGGGCCGGTGCCGCAGCAGCAGCCATTCCCGCCAGGGTTGCTATACTAACGGCAAAAATGAAACTACCCGGGCTGAGGGTTATGGCAAATAGGGGCTCTCCTGTTTCCGTGCGGACAAAAAAGAAAAACGCCCAAACCAGGGAGGCACCCAGGGCTGAACCCAGAAGCGAGCCGGCAAAACCCAGTATCGCTCCCTGGATCAGGAATATACGGCTTACGCCGGAGGTTGTTATACCCAGGGCTTTTAATATGCCAATTTGACGAGATTTTTGTATGGCCGATACAGCCAGCACACTGGAAATGCCCATGGTTACAGCCAAAAGAACAAAGGCCTGAATGACATAAGATGAGGCACTCTGGCTGCTCAAGGCACTGAGCAGGTCGGCGTTTTCTGCCTGCCAGCTGGTCCACTGCAATTCAGGGAAGCGGTCTTCCAGGGCGCGAGCCGTCTGCTCGGCATCGAATACATTGCTCACCTGGAGTTCGATCCCGTTAATGCCCCCTTCCAGGCCGTACAGCGTTTGACCACCGGGGAGAGAGATCAGTACCCAGCTTTCATTAATCGCCTGGGATCCCAGCTCAAAAATACCGTTTACGGTAAAGGTGCCGTCAACGCCCTCCGGTGTAGAGAGACGAATGAGGCTTCCCGGATCAACCCGCAGTTCCTCAGCCAGGCTTTTGCCCAGCAGGACCCGGTTTCCCGAGGCAGCAAATTCACCGCTTACCAGGCGTTCTTGAATGTTATAGATATTATCGGCGCTTTCCAGGGGGAAGCTTCTAACGACCACAGGTAAAGATGTATCTCCCTGGGTAATAAAGCCCGATCCGTTAATAACGGGGGAAACAGCCGTAAGACCCTCCAGTTTTTCCAGTTGTTCAACAACGGGAACCCAGTTGCGAAGAGGGCGTTCGTCCTGGCCAGTTACCGTAAACCGGGTAAACACCCTGGTCTCTTCGTCAAGGTCAGCCAGCCGGCCAGGAGGCATTTTATCCATGGACGTGCCGACAATATGGGGTGATGAGCCCACAGTACTGTTAACCAGATTCGCCTGGAGGCCCCCTATCAAGGCGTTTAAAAAAATCAAAACGGCAATACCGATAGCAATGCCCACCATAATCAGCAGCGTTTGCATACGCCCTTCTTTAAGAAAACGAAGGGCAACCTGGAGTTCAAACATGGTTAACCCCTCACCTTTCTTCAGCGGCCAGCCTTACCCGCTGCCCTTCTTGTAAATTCATATTTGTCAGGACAACGGCTCCCGGTTCCAGCCCTTCCCGGACCAGGACAAAGCCGTTGCCCAGATTATCGGACTGGATTTCCAGGGCATACACCCGGTCCTGCCTCGTTGTGTTAACAAAGCTCTTCCCTTCCTGGCGGTAAACAAAACGCTGCTCCAGGACAATAGACGGTTTTCTTCTCTCAATAATAATTTCAGCAAAAACAGCCAGGTCCGGCACCAGCTCAGGCACCAGGCGGTCCAGGGCCAGGCGGACTTTAAATGTGCCCCGGGCAGCATCAATCCCAGGAGCAACATGGGAAACCGATGCAGGATAAGTTTCTCCGGGAAAAGCCGTAGAGGTGATCATGGCTTCTTGTCCGGGGACTATTCTCCCCGTTAAATCTTCGTCTACCTGGACATCTGCGTAGGTCACTTCTGCAAGGGGAATCAGGGTTAGTATCTCCCGCCCCGGCTGAACAAATTCCCCTGGGCTTACATGTATCTTTGTGATATGTCCATCGGAGAGAGCTTTTATGTAGGTCTTTGCATAAGCCAGCTCCGCTTCTTCCAGCAGGAATTCAGCCTGCGCCGTTTCCAGTTCAGCCAGCTTCAACATCTCTCCCGTCAAACTATCCAGCGCGCTTTGGGCCAGGGATACATTTGAACGGGCAACCTCCAGGCTGCGCTCAGCTTGTTCCAGTTCCTGGAAGCGTCCTTCAAAGTCGCTTTCAGCCAGGGCCAGGTTTGACGCGGCCAGATCCAGGTTTTTCTTCACCGTTTCCATCTCTGATTCAAGCTCCAGCATGCGCCCTTCGTAATTACGCCGGGCCATGTTAAAAACAGACTCGCTAATGTCAACATTCTCTTTTGCTGCGTCTAATTCAACCTGACTAATAATACCTTCCTGGAACAGTGCTTCGCTGCGGGAAAAATGAGAGCGGGCTGCGTTAACCTGCACCTCTGCCTGGCGAAGCCGCTCCTCTTCCACGGCGGAACGCTCTTGAACCAGCTCTTTGGTGCGATTATAAAGGGTTTGTGCCGTCTCTGCCTGCACCCGGGCCTGCTTAAGCCGTTCTTCCGGTTGAATTTCCAGGGCGCTTAGGGATCGTTCGTATTCTAATTGGGCATACTTTTCCTGGACCTTGGCTTGCTGCAAATTTTCCAAGGCCTGTTTATAGTCCGTGGTTTGAATTTTTCCCAGCTGCGTTTGAGCGATTTCCAGGGCATTGGTGCGCTGGAGTACGCGGTTTTTTTCCTCGTGATTTCCTAGAAACGCCAGCACCTGACCTTCTTCAACCTGTGCCCCCTCCGCTACCCATATATCTTCCAAAACCCCTGAGACTGTAAAGGCCACGGGTATCACGTGCTTACCGGTGATTTTCCCGGTGGCCAGCACGGTTTCCACGGAATCTAGCTTTTCGGCTTTCACATAATTGGACGTGGCCACCGAAAGGGTGGTCCACAAGGTTAAACCGATCCCAAGGACAACAACGACCACAACAATAAGGATCCACTTACGTTTCATAACATTTCACAGCACTTTTTTAGCGTCTCGGTAACGAATTGCAGAAAAAAGCTGTTTGCCCCCCTTTATATTTACATAATAAGCGACTAATATTTATCCGTTATTAATTATTCTTTATTGGAGTCTATTTTCCTGCCTGGGGTCAAATTTTTCTTAAAGAATGTAAAATGTGGAGGGTAAAGGCAGGTGTATGAGGGTTACTTCATGTTTCGACCGGGAGAAAAATGGGTTTTGTTTCTCCCGGCAAACAGCGCATAAAAACCCAGGTAACTTGCACTTACCAGAAAAACCAGCCAGAAGGTTACAAACCGAAAAACCAGGGCTATTACCATGCCCTGGTGCAGCGGCACGCCGGCAGGAAACAGCAGTAAAACCATACTGCCTTCAAAAGTGCCCAGCCCACCTGGAAGAAGGGGAACCATCCCCGCCATGTACGCCAGGTAAGTGGCTACCGCCAGGTGAAAAAACCCCACATCCAGGCCCAAAAAATAGGCAATAAAAAAAGCTTTAACAGGAAAAAGCAGCCAGATCGCCAGGGAAAGGAGTCCCTGACTGCAAAGAAATCCCCTGTCCCGAAGGCCTGAGGTAAGCGCCTCCTGCAGAAAGCTCAGCCATCTGTCAACTCCTTTTTTTAACGGCCCTCCAGGGTTCACCGGGAAGCGATTCCACGCTTTCCTTACCGAGCCGGGGAAAAAAAACAACCAGATAAGCGCCGTGGAAACCAGGGTCAGCAGGACAAAACCGCCAACCAACCAGGAAAGCAAGGCATCGCCAAAGCGACCGGCCAGGATAACCCCCAGCAAGCAAAACAGGTTTAAAAAAATAAAGGGAACCAGGCTAAATCCTTTTTGCAGACCGACAAGGGCAGCAGCTTTGGTCGTGTCGATACCGGAATAGGTGCGTAACAGGATCACCTTGCTGGCCTCCCCACCCAGTTTAACTGCAGGGGTTATGCTTTCCACGAAAGCGCCTGTCAGGTTAACGTGAAGGGCCTGGGCCGGCGAAAGGGACAGGTTCATTTTACGGGCGATGCTCCACCACTGCAAGGCAATTAGCATGATGGTAACACCCTGCAGCAAGCCCACCGCGACCAGGGCAGGGGCGGGGATACTTTTTAGCGTGACAAAAACTTTTTCCAGGTCAGCCTGCCAGAGGAGTGCAGCGACCAGCAGAAGGGCTGCTGACAGGCCTGCCCATCTTATCAGACCGGCTTTCGTTATCATAACGGTTTCCTTCGCCTCCATTTTGAAACAGCAAGGTCGCTTTCAATGTCCCG
>SKMY01000004.1 GCA_007120815.1 Syntrophomonadaceae bacterium
AACCCATGCTTCAGCTTTTTCAGCGTTTTGGGAATCCGACATGTTTTGGCGCCTCCCTGGACACCGGGCATGCGCATATCTTTTCAAGCCTTTCCCTTGAACAATGGGTTTATCAACTGGGTGAATACCTGATTCACCTGCACATCCATGACAATGGTGGGCTGGAAGATGAACATTTGGCCCCTGGGCAGGGCAGCATTAATTTCTCCGGGCTGAACAGGGTAGCGAGCAGGCCAGATATCGTCCTGGTTAGCGAAGTGTTCGGTTTTATTGCTGAAGGAAAGGCTTTCCTGGATTTTTATGAGAAGCTCCCGTGACCAGATCATTAGGGTATGCGCAAAAAGTAAATGACGGAGTAGTAACCCAGGGTTTTTCTTTGTCGCAGCCAGCAATTTAAAATCCCGCCAAATGATGGTATAATTAAACGGTTAGCGCTGAAAACCTCAATTTCTGTAAGGCAAGGGATGGACATGACCTTTTATCAAAATCTTTTTTATGAATTCCCCGAAGCGGCGATTATAACAGACAAGGCTCACAAAATTAACGCTTTAAACCAGCAGGCAGAGAAAATATTAAATACGTCTTCCGATGAGGCACGAGGCAGGGCTTTTCGGGATGTGGCCGATTCACCTCAGATTTTATCCCTGTTGGAGGAGACTGTTATGCTCTGCCGCCCGCCCAGGCTGACTTACGAAAACTCTACAATCATTTATGATGTGAAGGGTCGGAAGTGCTTTTTTAAAATTTCCATGGCCCCCATGATTACCTTTGAGGGGGAATTAAAATATGTTTTGACAACCATGGCAGACATTACCATGTTAAAAGAGATTGAACAATTGAAAACGGACTTTTTTGCCACTGTTTCTCACGAATTTCGGACCCCACTGACTTCAATGCTGATGGGGGTAGGCATGATGAAAATGGGCCAGCTGGCCAAACTTACTCCTAAGGGCCGCGAAATTCTTGAAGCCATTGAGGAGGACTGTAACCGGCTTCTTCGCCTGGCAGACAACCTTCTAGACCTTTCTCGCATGGAAGCCGGGGCCATCACCATGGATATGACTGAAGCCCACGCAGAAAAAATGATTCAGGCCGCCATGGGAACCTTGAGACTGCAGGCAGAGAATAAAGGTATCAAGCTGATTACCAGTGTGCCCTCGGAGCTACCCATGATTAAGGCAGATATTAACAAGATCATTTGGGTCTTGACCAACCTGGTGGGTAATGCGCTGCGTTATACAGGTCAGGGAGACACCATCACGGTAAAAGCCAGAAACAAGGGAACGCGCATGTTTTTCTCTGTAATCGATACGGGAAAAGGCATTGCTTCGGAGTACCATGATCAGATCTTTCAAAAATTTGTACAGGGGGATGATCCAGATTATACCAGTGGAGGGGCCGGTCTTGGCCTGGCTATCTGTAAAGACATTATAGAAGCCCACGGGGGAGAAATCTGGTTAGAAAGCGAGCCCGGCCAGGGCGCTGTCTTTACCTTTTCTATTCCCGTGCTAAGGGATTATTAATCAAAGGAGGAGCCACGATGGAAAAACTTAAAAAAATATTGCTGGTAGAAGACGAAAAAAATATTATCCTGGGGGTAAAAACCTGCCTGGAAGTGGCTGATTATCATGTTGCTGTGGTGGAAGACGGAGAAAAGGCGGTTGCGTCTGCAGTTAAAGAACAGCCTGACCTTATCTTAATGGATTTGATGCTGCCCAAGGTCAACGGCTTCCAGGCGTGCCAGCAGCTGAAATCCATGGATGAAACCAAGCATATTCCTATCGTTGTTTTAACGGCTAAGACAGCAGAAGAAGACAAGGAACGAGCCATGCAGTGCGGTGCTGACTCTTATATGACCAAACCTTTTCGCCCGGAGGAACTTTGGCACGAGATCAAGCGGTTTATCGGTTAACTGTAAACGAAGCTGCGGGGAAGTAACAATAAAAAGGCAGACGTAACAATAATTATAAAACAACACGGGGCTTGCCGAGATTGACCGGCAAGCCCCGCATGTGTTTTCTAACGGGTGATTTTATTCCTCTTCTTCTCCGCACATGCGAAGGAGTTTCTGCCATTCACTGTCTACGAATTCCTGAACTTTGTCCAGCACTTCCCTGTTCTCGTTACCTTTCTTGAACAGGTGTCCGAAACGGCCCTGGAGTTTCATGTATTCTTCCACGGGCTTCTTGTTGGGTGCCTTGTTGTTCAGTTTCCACTGGCCGTTTTCAACTTCATAAAGAGGCCAGGTGCAGGTTTGAACGGCCAGTTTGGCCAATTCGATGGTTTTCTCCATGGGATAACGCCATCCCCGGTGGCACGGCGCCATAACATTGATAAAGGAGGGGCCGTCCACCGAAAAGGCCTTCTGGGCCTTGCGGACCAGGTCGCGCCAGTGGCTGATGGAAGCCTGGGCGACGTACGGAATATTGTGAGCAGCGGCGATAGCTGTCAGGTCCTTGCGGTGCTGCTGCTTCCCGATACTTTCCTTTCCGTGGGGGCTGGTGGTTGTCCAGGCACCCAGGGTTGTTGCGCTGGAGCGCTGGATTCCTGTGTTCATATAGGCCTCGTTGTTGTAGCAGACGTAGACCATGCGGTGACCGCGTTCCAGTGCCCCTGAAAGGGACTGAAATCCGATGTCGTACGTTCCACCGTCTCCACCAAATACGACAAAATGGTAATCTTCCTTTAACTTACCCTGGCTTTTCAGGGAATTGTAGGTTGCTTCGGCGCCGCTCAGAGTGGCCGCTGCGTTTTCAAATCCACAGTGAATAAAGGAAGTATTCCAGGAGGTATACGGATAAATGGTGGTGGAAACTTCCAAACAACCTGTAGGGTTGGCAACGACAATTCTGGCGTTATCAGGAGCACCCATCAATACCTGGCGTACGGCTACAGGCGCTCCGCAGCCGGCACACAGGCGATGCCCTCCAGTAAGAAGTTCAGGTTTCTGAACCAGGTCTTTTAATTTTGTAGACAAGCGATTCACCTCCTATTCTTTTAAACCCAGGTAGTTGATTTTTTCCTTGACCTGCCCGCTGCTGGCAACCTGTTCCAGTTCGGTGGCTGCCTTGTTAATCAATTCAACGGAAAGATCGCGCCCACCCAGGCCATAAATATAGTTAACCATCAAAGGTTTCGTTTCTGATTCGTATAATGCCGAGCGCATTTCGATAAAGACAGGGCCACCCATGCCACCGGCAAAGGTATCCGACCGGTCGAAGACGGCCACGGCCTTCAGGTTTGATACGGCATCAATTAGCTCTTTGGCCGGGAAGGGGCGGAAAAGTCTAAGCTTGATCATTCCGATGGGAATACCCCGGGAGCGCATGCATTCTACCTCGTTCCGAACGGTACCCGCTGCGGAACCCAGGACAATGATGGCGAACTCTGCATCCTCCATACCAAAGGTTTCAAAAAGGCCGTAGGGGCGACCGGACAGTTCTCCGTACTCCTTACCCACATCCTTTACAACCTGGAACGCGTTCCTCATGGCCTCTTCCTGCTGGCGCTTGAACTCAAAGAAATAACCGTAAAGCCCGTCAAAGGCTCCCACGCTGGTCGGTATCTGGGGGTCTAACAAGGAGAAGTTCGGCTTGAAGTCTCCGACAAAGGCTTTAGCCTTGTCGTCCTCCATGGACTCCATACGGTCTAATGAGTGCGAGATAATAAAGCCATCGAGCAGAACCATGGCAGGAAGGCGTACATCGGGATGTTCAGCGATACGTATCGCCTGCAAAGTGTTGTCATACGCCTCCTGGGCATTTTCTGAAAAAAGATGGATCCACCCTGCATCCCGGGCACCCATGCTGTCACTGTGGTCACAGTGGATATTGATGGGAGCTGAAAGGGTCCGGTTTACGTTGGGCATTACGATGGGGAGTCGCAGCCCTGAGGCGATATATAAAAGTTCCCACATCAACGCCAGTCCCTGGGAAGACGTTGCAGTCATGACCCGTCCGCCCGCTGAAGCACCGCCAATACAGGCGCTCATGGCGCTGTGCTCACTTTCTGCGTTAACCAGGTGGGTATTCACATCACCATCGGCAACATACTGGGAAAAACCCTGTACGATTTCTGTCTGCGGGGTAATGGGGTATGCAGCGACCATATCAGGATCAATCTGCTTCATGGCCAGTGCCACGGCTTCCGTACCCTGCAGCGCTTGGGTTATGCTTTTTGCAATAGCCATCAATTCTTTCCTCCTTTCACAATCAAATCCTATTTGTCAGATTCCTGTGCTTTTGATTCATCAACCATTGCGATGGCATCTTTGGGGCACTCTTCAGCGCAGATGCCGCAGCCTTTACAAAAATCCAGGTCAAAGGTAGAAATCTTCTCCCCTTCGGTTTTAATGGCGCTGTCCGGACAGAAGACAAAACAGATCAGGCACTGGTTACACGTTTCTTCATCGCGAATGGGACGCAGAGTTCGCCAACCGCCTGTTTTAAATTGCTTCGCATTGCCCGGAGCCTTGATGACAGCTCCCGGGGGATGTTCCTTCCATGTCCAGTTATTGATATTCTTGATATCCCAGCTCACTCTCCCTTCACCTCCTCGTAGGCTCTCTCCAGGGCGACGATATTGCTGTCTACGACTTTCTGGGGGAACTTCTTGCCGAAAGATTCCTTCAGAAATTCAATGGCTTCTTCCTTGCTGAGCAGTCCTGTTACCCGCAGCAGGGCTCCCAGCATGGGAACGTTGGGCATAAAACGGCCCAGGGCGTCTATTGAAATGTGTGTTGCGTCGACAGTATAGATTTTCTTGCCCTCAATCCCGGTTTTTTTCCGAATGACTGCGGCGTCCTGGTGGGTATTGATGATAAGAATTCCATCTTCTATCATACCATCCGTAACGTCCACTGTTTCCATTACCGTTGGGTCAACCACCACAACAATTTGAGGGTTGGTAATCCCACAGTAGGTTGAGATTTTGTTTGTGCTCAGGCGGTTAAAGCATCTAATGGGTGCCCCCATCCGTTCTGGTCCGTATTCAGGGAAAGCCTGGAAAAACATGTCTCGAACCAGGGACATCTCGGCTAACGTCTTGGCTGCCGTTACGGCTCCCTGTCCACCCCTGGCGTGCCAACGGATTTCTGTCAGGCCTTGAAGATCAGTTGCCATTTAACTGCACCTCCTTAAAATAGAAAATTGTGATGATAAAGCATTGCCGCAATAATACGTATTGATTAACTCAAAAATACATATTATTTTAGCATAAGGCCTTAATATATTCTACATATATTTAACAAAACCCTTTTAAAGCCCTGATAGGATTTTATTTTTTTTAATGTTTTTACCTTTAAGAACTTGTAATGCCTAATCAATATAACGCATACCATGATATGTGTCAACAGTAATGGAAGAATTAGAAGAATAGTTATAAATTATAAAACTTTCTTGCTACAACAGATATCGAGGTAATCCTTAATACGAACCGTAACGGCCCTCTTTAGGGCCACAACAGGGGATAAGAACGGGCTTCAAAACCCGCGGGAGTATATGGTTGGACAATTGCTGCTGAAAGGGTTAGAATATGTGCAGGGAAAAGTCGTTTTGTTTCCTGCTGCTGTTAACTTAAGGCACCAACGGATAGGGGGAGATGATTTGGACCGACACAAGGCCATCGCTGTTTTAGATTCGGGGGTAGGTGGTTTAACGGTTGTTCAGGAAATGGTTCGACTGCTTCCAAAAGAGAATATTGTCTACTTTGGAGATACAGCCCGAATGCCATACGGCCCCAGACCCCATGAACAGGTTCGCCATTTTGTTTATGAAATCATCGACTTTCTTCTTACCCAGGAAATAAAAGCGATCATTGTGGCTTGCAATTCGGCCGCCGCTGCCGGACTGCAGTATTACCGGGAGAAGGTTGAGCTTCCCCTGCTGGGCGTCATTGAGCCCGGTGTCCGAGCTGCCCTGGAGCAAACCCGGAGCAAAAAGGTTGGTGTAATTGGCACAACGGGCACCATTAACAGTGGTGCGTATTTCGACGTGTTTCAGAAACTTGCCCCCCACGTGGAGTTGTTTGGGCAGCCCTGCCCACTTTTTGTTCTCCTGGTAGAAAATGATATGGTGAATACACCGGAAGCGCGGCGAGTTGCTGAAGAGTACCTTGGACCGCTAAAAAAAGCCGGCGTTGACGCTCTGATCCTGGGCTGCACTCATTATCCCTTAATGGCTCATGTTATTCAGGATGTTATGGGCCCGGATGTTGCATTGATCAGTTCAGCGGAAGAAACAGCCCGGGAAGCCCGGGAAATCCTTCAAACCCAAGACCTGGTAAATGTAAATGACAGCATGCCTGCCAGGCACCGGTTTTTTTCCAGCGGGCGAGCCAGACCTTTTGCAGAAATGGCAACGCGGATGTTAAAAAAGACCATCCATGCGTACCAGGTTATCCTGGATTAAAGCGCATTTCCTTCATCTTAACTGTTTCTTCATCTTATATTGTTTCTTCAATGGCCCAAGGGGCCGTTTTTTTATTAACCGGGTTTTTTTCATAAAATGGCCATGCATGCTATACATATTAAATAAAGATGTAAGCAACCGCATCGTTAAACTGATATAACAATAAAAAGGAAGGGGTTGCTTTAACATGTTAAAGCGATTATTTTTCTTGGCTGTTTTAATGCTTTCCGCTGCTGCGATTATTCTTACGGGAGGTTGCCTGAACAATATTTTGCCCCGGGTTGAAGAGACAGAAGAAGGTGAGGTGACTCTTCCTGAAGAGGCTTACGAAGAAAAAGTTGAAGAAAAGCAGGGTGAACTCATTGTCCCAGAAGGTATGCTGCCACTGCAGCTTTACTTTATGGAAGAACAAACGGGATACCTGGTCCCGGTTACCGTTTTTGTTCCCTGGACAGAAAGTATTGCACGAACCAGCCTGGAAAAGCTGGTGAAAGGCCCTACTCCCGGCCAAGAAATGATTTACGGGTTTAGGGCACTGCTGCCCCCAACCACGGAAATACAGGGCCTTACTATTCGTGAAGGCAGAGCCTATGTGGATTTCAATCAGGCATTTTTAAATTATGATCCCGAGCAAGAGAGGAACGTTTTAAACAGCATCATCTTTACGCTGCTGCAATTTGCGACCGTGGATGAAGTAGAGTTTTGGGTAAATGGTGAGACCCTGGAGACCTTCCCGGGAGGAACGCCGGGTCGAAACCCCTTTGGCCGTGAGAGGGGCGTTAACCTGCAGGTAGACGAGGGCCTGGAAGATTTCCAGCAGACCACCCTGGTAACGCTTTATTTTTGCATGGCGCTGGGAGACCATGAGATTTTTTACGTTCCTATCTCCCGGGTTTTATCTGGAGAGCAGGATCTCCTGGAGGCATCACTTAAAGAGTTAATCCAGGGTCCCAGGCAGGGCACGTCTCTTTTTAGTGATCTTCCCACAAATACGGTGGTAAAAGAAGCAAACATTCACGGCACCATCGCTACAGTCAGTCTTTCCAAGGAACTGCTGAATTACCAGGGGGGGCGCACAGGAGAAGAAAACATAAAAAACCAACTGGTGCTGACATTAACGGAAATCCCCGGGGTTGAGAACGTTCAAGTGCAGGTTGAAGGGGAGCCGGTTATATTAACGTACAACACATCTTTACTTGACCCTATACCGCGTCCTTTAATTATTAATCCCGTGAAGTGAATAGCTAGAGACCCTTGAAGGAATTGGAAGGAAAGAGTCGAATCCACTAAGTAGAGTGGGAAAAAATAGAAAGCGCACCCAATGGACGAGCTGGGGCGACAGTCAAACGAACCCTATCTGGCGATGATTATTTTTGCTGGTTAGGGAATGATAAAGCGATCGATAATTCTTTGTTACTTCACTTCACTTGATAAGGCACATGGGCGTGCCCTTGTTTTGAAAGGACGTGATGGTTTGAGACCAGATAAGCGGAAAGACGATGAACACAGGCCCGTTAGAATAACGAGAGGATACCTGAAATACGCCGAGGGCTCGGCATTAATCGAGGTTGGGGATACGAAGGTAATCTGTTCGGCCTCAGTGGAAAACAACGTGCCCGGCTGGTTAAAAGAAGGTAAATCCGGTTGGGTAACGGCTGAATACGCCCTGCTTCCCCGGTCGACCCAAGTTCGCAATATCCGGGAAGCTGCCCGGGGCCGAATAGGCGGAAGGACCCATGAAATCCAACGGCTTATCGGGCGCTCTCTCCGCGCCGTGGTTGACTTGAGTTTGCTGGGTGAGCGAACAATATGGATTGACTGTGACGTGTTGCAGGC
>SKMY01000264.1 GCA_007120815.1 Syntrophomonadaceae bacterium
CCTGTTTTGGCTCAACGCCGCGGTCATCTTTGCCTGCATCGCCCTGCAGAAGAACCACAGGGACGGTTCTTCTGGATCACTCAACTGAGAATCTGCTGCGGCAAACCGCGGGGACGGTTCTTGAGGGAAACCACGGGGACGGTTCTTGTGGATCGTTTTTTTTTGCCTGACAGCGCAAGGCTGGAATCCACCCACCTTATGATACTACTCCGTAGCGAAATGCTCCGCCGCTTCTTTTTTCAAAGGCCATCCGCTAAAGAAATGCCGGACCAGGTTGAATGGGCTGCTGATCTGCTGAAAATTGCGGTACATTTCGGGACCGTAAAGAGCGTATGCCCGGTGGTACTCCGTCAGCGTGCTGAAGACAAAAAACTCCGCGCCTTTTGCCCCCCGGCGCTGGGACCTGCTGACGGCATGTTTGCGGCAACGATCCAGGGTTAAAAAAATTTCAAAGGGCAGCGTCTGGGACTCAAAAATGGCCAGGGCCTCCTTTTTTATGTTCCATTCATCACCCATGACGAAAAACCGGTTTGCCGTATAATAAGTCAGCGGGGAGTTGACGGCATAAAGGTAAAGGGGAAAGTCCCCGGGAAATCCCGCCTTTGCCATGGCCTGCAGTCCGGTGCCTGCAGTAGCCACGTGGTCCCGGTGGCCGTCCAGAAAGCAGGGCAATAGGACCACCTCCGGTGTAAATCCCTCAATGAGGGGATGTAGCTTGTGAACCGTGACGGGGTCAACAGAAAGCTTGCCGTCTGCTTCACCCAGGAAAGCCGGCGTTTCAAAGCCGAAGAACGAAGCCACCCGCCGACCTTCCTGCTCCCGGGCGCGGGCGATCTCTTCACGGCCCATAGTGGGGTGAATACTGGCTGCTCCGTCGGTCATGTAAATGCACTGGATCACGTTATTCCTGACGGACAGGTCGCTCAAATATCCCCCGCAGCCGATGATCTCGTCGTCCACGTGGGGGGCCAGCACCAGGATACGCTTGTTTTGCAGCCTCTCCACGGGCGACACGCGGTAGCGTCCCCGCATCAGGCCATAAAAGGCACTTAGAAATAGCCGGTTAAACCCCCTGACCGGCCAATTTCCCATCGCTTTTAACAATTCCCTCAAAACGGTCCCCCCAGACGCTAGACGTAATCCGAATCCCCGATCATCACGTACCAGTTGTTTTTATCCCATAAGACCTGTGCCAGCTCTTCTGTGCCGCTGATCCAGGATACGGCCAGGGTGTTCAGGCTGGGCAGGTTGAAAAAGCCGAAGCGGGAGAGGTGGCGGGAAACCTGGCCCTGGTCCAGGCACCAGCAGGAAAGCATATCGCAGCGGGGACGCATATACGCATCCACTGCGCTCAACAGCGAGGGAACCACCCGTTTTTCCTCCAGGGCCAGCAGGTCCACAATATGCCCCATGCCTTCAGCATCCTGAAGCAGAACCACGTAGCCCAGCACCGCCTCATTTTCAATATAAGCCAGCACCCGGTAATCCACGGGCGATTCGATATAGCGCCAGTTCAGGTATGCCTGGTCTCGGACGGCTGCAATGGTCAGTGAGGGGGAAGCCTGCTGCCAGAGACGGTCAAACCGCTCATCAAACCGCTCCAGGGCAACGACATTTTCCGTCGCGGCCTTTCGGTGGTTTTTTATTTTCAACAGTACATCCAGCCCCAAACCCGCCGTCTTGGATAGGATCGGTTGACGGATTTTCCGCGACGCGATGGGCTCTCCCCGGTAAAATTTTATGAACCTGGGAATTTGGGCCACTTCCACAGCAGGTTGAATCTTCTGCAGCGCTTTTAGCGCCGCCGCGTTGGGAAAGCCGAAGGTAAAGGCCCAACCCCGGTCCCGGGCCTGTTGGACCAGTTTTTCAAACATGCCCTTGTAAAACCCTTTCTGGCGGTACGAAGCGTCCAACATGAAATTCATGCGCTGACCGGCGGGAATTTCTCTATCCTGAATGGTAAATAGAGAGGCGTTCAGGCTGAGGTGCCCGTGCACACGGCCATCCTCTTTAACCAGGGAAAAAATGCTTGCTCCCCGGGGGTTGCCCAGGTTTTCCCATCGCCAGTATGCTTCATTCCTTTTTTTGTTAAATACGCGTTCAAACAGGTCCAGTATCGGGACTTCATCGCCCGGACGGTAGAGATCGATTCCGATTTCAGCACGCATTGAGTTCTCCTTGGCAAAATGGTTTCCCTCACATTATAACACAGCACCTTTCGCCATACATCCAGGAAATTTGATCTGCAAAAAGGATTTTGCCCCTCCATCATATAATTTAAAGGGGTATGCCTTTAATGAAATAAACGCTGATTTGAATGGGTTCAAAAGGAAAAAAAGGAGGCGCATTCGTTGCAGGATGAGCTGAACCGCGGACTGCTTGTAAAATCCATGACCATGGTTATGCTGGCTACGCTGGCCAGTCGGGTGCTGGGGTTTTTCCGGGAAGTCGCCGTGGCGTACCGCTTTGGAGCCACCATGGAAGCCGATGCGTACCTGGTGGCAATTTTACTGCCGACCATTTTGTTCTATTCCTTTAGCGATGCGTTAAAAAGCACCTTTATCACCGTGTTTGCGCCTTTCAAGGGCGGTCGAGACGAACACCACTTTGTAAACACCCTGGCCTTTTACACCCTGGGAGTCCTTTTAATTCTGGTTCTTTTGGGGTTTCTCCTGGCTCCCCAGCTGGTGTTTCTTTTAGCTCCCGGTTTTACAGGCGAGACGTACCAGCTTACCGTGGAGCTTACCCGCATCCTGATTCCCGGGATCTTTTTCATCGGCCTCTCCGGGCTGGCCACGGGATTTTTACACAGCCACCAGCGGTTTATTATGCCCGCCCTGGTCAATGTTCCCCACAACATCATCGTTATACTCAGCGCCCTGTTTCTAAGCCAGCAGTACGGGGTGTACGGCCTGGCCTGGGGCAGCCTTTTGGCCGTGTCTTCCCAGCTGCTCATCCAGCTTCCCTCCCTGCGGCGGACGTCATTTACATTTCGACGCGGCCTGTCTTCCCAGCATCCGGGGTTGAAAAAAGTGACAGCTCTTTTGCCGGCCATTCTCTTGTCCAGCGCGGTTCTGGAGCTGAAGCACATTCTGGACCGCCTGTTTGCGTCTTTTCTCCAGCCGGGCAGCATCGCCGCCTTGAATTACGCCGAACGGGTTTACATGCTTCCCCAGGCCCTGTTTGTTTCGACAGTCATCGTCATTCTCTATCCCACCCTGGTAGAGCTTTTGGGCAAAAAGGACATGGATGCTTTTAACCGGCAGATCAAGTGGGGCATTTCCCTTTTCTTTTTCCTGCTGCTGCCGGTCATGGCCGGCATGGTGATCCTGAGCCGTCCCCTGGTGGAGGTCCTGTTCCAGCGGGGGGCCTTTGACGGGGCTGCCACAGACATGACGGCCTATGCGCTGCTGTTCTACATCCCTGCGCTTTTGGGTTTCTCCCTGCACTGTTTCTGCAATCGGATCTATTTCGCCCTGCAGGATGTGAAAACCCTGGTGAAAGTCAATATTTCCATGGTGGTCGCCAACGCCCTGTTCAACCTGATCCTGATGCCCTTCCTGGGTCACGGGGGCATCGCCCTGGGAACCTCCCTGGCCTTTTCCCTGGGTGCCTTTTGGCTTCTGGCCATCTTAAGCCACCGCATCCGGATTTCTTTTCACGACCTGGTCCAGCCCATCTACCGCAGCATCCTGGCGACTCTGGTTATGGTGGCCGTGCTCCTACTGTACCTTCATGCCTGGATCAATATTTTGGAACGGCCCTTCGCCGGGATAAGCGTTCTGGTCAGCACGGCATTATTGGGTGCCGCTGTCTATTTCCTCTCCGCCTGGATACTGCGCATTTCTGAAATGAACCTGCTTTTGCGCCTGGTTAAGGACTACCTGGACCGCAGCAAGTCATAAATATCGGTAACGGTTTCCCCATTGGCCAAACTCTGGTATAATAAAAGAACAGAACATTGGCAATTTATCCTGCGCACGTTTATGCGTAAAGAATTTGATATTCCAGCGTGGTTCGTTGTAAAAATCAATTAAATCTCGAGGTGATGGCTGTGCAGCTTGGCAAAATGACCGTCGGTATTCCCCGAGAAATTATGCCCGGGGAGAAAAGGGTGGCTGCTATTCCGGAAACCGTTGGTAAAATGGTCGCTGCCGGGGCCCGGGTCCTGGTGGAAACAGGTGCCGGGGCCGGCGCCTATATGGACGATGAAGACTACAGGCGGGAAGGGGCGGAAATACTTTCAGATGTCCGCCAGCTCTACCGGCAGGCCGGGGTGGTCATGAAAGTGAAAGAGCCGCTGTACCACGAAGAAATTGGGCAGCACGAGGCCGAGCTTTTCCCCGAAAACGGGGTGCTGATCAGCTTCCTGCACCCGGCCCACGATGTGAACCACGAAGCCATAAAGGTTCTGGCCCGGCGGGGGATTACCAGCTATACCCTGGACGGAATTCCCCGGATCTCACGGGCCCAGCAGATGGACGCCCTGACCTCCATGAGCACGGTAGCGGGCTACAAGGCGGTTATCTTTGGTGCCAATCAACTAGGGCGTTTTATTCCCATGATGCCCACCTCCTTCGGGGTGATCCAGCCCTCCCAGTTCCTGGTAGTGGGGACCGGCGTGGCCGGCCTGCAGTCGATTGCCACTGCCAAACGCCTGGGCGCCAAGGTTAAAACCCTGGACATCCGCCCTGAAGCCAGCGAACAGGCTCGCAGTCTGGGCGCTGAAACCATCGAATTCGATGTGCCCCTGGAACTGGCCATGGGCCAGGGGGGCTATGCCCAAAGGTTGCCCGAGGAATGGTACCACCGGGAGCGGGAAATTCTAACTCCCCACGTGGAGCAGAGCGACGTCATCATCCTTACCGCCCTGATTCCCGGGGAAGTGGCCCCCATCCTTGTGACCGAGGCCATGGTAAAGGGGATGAAGAAAGGCTCCGTAATCGTTGATGTGGCCGTGGACCAGGGCGGCAACTGTGCTTTGACCCGCTGCGGCGAGGAATACAACTACCAGGGGGTAACCCTCATTGGGATGATGAACATACCCGCCACCCTGCCGGTTGATGCAACCCGCATGTTTGCGCAAAATGCCTGGCACTTCCTGAATTATATTGCCCAGGATGGTTCCACAAAAATCGACACCGGGGATGAGATTGTTGGCGAAACCCTGGTCACCCTGGGAGGCCGCATCGTTCACCGGGGCACCCTGCTGGCCATGGGAATGGAACCGTAAAAAAACCTGGGGGGAAGCACGGGGACGGTTCTCTTGCTTCCTCGATGAACCAGGATTAAGTGCTTGTATCAATGCAATTATCTAATTTCCGGTTAATTGAAAAGGTGAAAGGGAAAGGAAGCAAGAGAACCGTCCCCGTGCTTCCGCGTGCTTCCCCGGGTAGCGCGTGCCCAAAAACAAATGCGCCGAGCCTGTTTTCCATACGATTTCTTTCGGGAGGTTGATTACATGCTGCCTGCCATGTTTATTATCCTTTTGGCATCCGCCCTTTTGGGCTACCGAATTATTTCCGCCGTGCCGCCCCTTTTGCACACGCCTCTTATGTCGGGTATGAATGCTTTATCCGGGATTACGGTCATCGGGGCTGTAGCCGTGCTGGCTACCTTACCCGAGGGCGCTGAAGGATGGGCGTCGGCGGCCCTGGTTCTGGCCATGGTCAACGTGGCCGGCGGTTTTTGGGTCACCGAGCGCATGCTGCGCATGTTCCGGGGGAAAGAACGCGAAAGTGAGGTGGACGAAATACCGTGGCAGCAACCTTAATTTTTGCCGCCTTAATCCTTGCGGGATTTTTATCGGGAATCCGCCTCATGCAGTCTCCAAAAACGGCCCTGTGGGGCAACCGCCTGGGGGCGCTGTCCATGACACTGGCGGTAATCTGGGCTTTTCTTTTTTTTGATGGAGGGGACAGCGGCCTGTTTTTCGCCCTGATCTATGCGGCTGTCGGGGCGGCAGCGGGCATTGCCCTGGGGCAGGCCGTGAAGATGATCCACATGCCCCAAACCGTGGCCGTCTTAAACGGCCTGGGTGGAGCGGCCTCGGCCCTGGTGGCCTGGGCCGCCGTTCTGGCCTACGCGGGCCAGCAGGGGGCAGCGATTCTAGCCATGAATGCACTGCCGGAAACGATGATGCTGTTCTGGGCTACATCGGGTTTGGCGGTGGGTGTGGGCGCCCTGACCCTGGGCGGCAGCCTCATTGCCGCGGTAAAACTGCAAGGCCTGGCCTTTCAGAGGCCCTTCCAGGTCAAGGGTCACGGGGGCATTTTACGCTTCATACTCCTGGTTTGCGCCTTTTTCATTGTGTTGAACGTGGCATTTGCGGGCCACTATTTTGAAATGATTGTGCCGTTGATCGCCCTGCTGGGACTGTTTTCCGGCATGTTTATGGCCCTGCGCATCGGCGGCGCCGACATGCCCATTATCATTTCCCTGCTGAACTCTCTTTCAGGGATTGCCGCTTCTGTCACCGGGTTAGCCGTGGAAAACCTTATCCTGGTGGGAACCGGGGCCCTGGTGGGTGTGGCAGGGCTGATCTTGACGCGCATCATGTGCCGCGCCATGAACCGCAGCCTGATTGCCGTTTTGGCCGGGTTTACACCCCGGGTTCGCCCGCAGGCTTCCCAAGGGGATGCATACCGGGAAGAAGAAAAGATCCATGATGAAAAGGTGGTAGAAAGCCGGGAGGAGGCGGGACTTCACACCGGGGAGCGCACTGCCGCAGAAGACGAGACAGATGACGGTGAACCGACGGATGAAGAAAAAGCCGGGGAGCCGGGTATTGGGCAAGATGCCGCCGAAAAAACCCCGGGGGAAGGCCGCCTTTCTGAGGCCGACTTGCCGGCTATCCTGCAAAACGCCGCCCACGTAATCATTGTGCCGGGTTACGGGATGGCCGTGGCCCAGGCGCAGCAGGCCGTCCGGCAGCTGGTAGACGCCCTGGAGCGGCGGGGTAAAGACGTCAAGATCGCCATTCACCCCGTGGCCGGCCGTATGCCCGGGCACATGAACGTGCTCCTGGCCGAAGCGGGAATTGACTACGAAAAGCTCCTGGACCTGGATACCGTCAATCCCCAGTTTGACTCTTCCGATCTGGCTGTTGTCGTGGGTGCCTGTGATGTGGTTAACCCTTCGGCCAACTCGGTGGAAGGCACACCCATATCCGGGATGCCCGTTTTAAATGTAGAAAAAGCGAAGCAGGTCGTTGTCTGCAACCTGGATGACAACCCCGGCTACTCCGGAGTGGAAAATATCCTCTACCGGCAGCCCCATGTTGTCACCCTTTGGGGGGACGCGGCCCAGACCGTGCCCCGGCTAACCGCCATGCTGGAGGAAAACGAAACCCCGGCCGGTTAACCCGCCGGGGTGCCGTGTTTTAATCATGCCATTTTGGGCAAAACGGGCTAAATATTGACCGGAAGCTAGAGTATAGTCCTGGATAGTCCCGGCCCGTCCAAATCAGGGTGGGTTTGCTTTGATTTATTTGATTCCATCAACGTGTCGTTCAAGGTTCAGGGAGTAGTGACAAAGTTTCATGTCTTAACGTCCACCGTTGTCCCGCAAGAGTACAGCAGCCATCAGCTCGTAGATCACCTTCACGGCGGCCAGGCTGGTGATGTCGGCGTGGTCCAGCGGGGGGGAAACTTCCACCACGTCGGCCGCTTTTACGGGAAGTGCCCCGGCGATGTCCCGCACCAGCTCCAGGAGTTCCCGGGTGCTGAGGCCGCCCGCATCAGGGGTGCCCGTGCCTGGGGCATGAGCCGGGTCCAAAACATCTATGTCAATGGTCATATACAGGCTGTCGTAGTCCCGGAAATACTCGATGACTTCTTTTGCCACGGTTTCAGGCCCTTTTTTATAAATGTTCCGCACGTTGAAAATGTTTAATTCCGGGTGGGACGCCAAAAAGGCCGCTTCCTCTTCCATGAAGCTGCGAACACCTAAAAGGGCTAAATCTTTCGGCTCGATGCCATCCAATTCCAGGCTGCGCCGCTGGGTGCAGGCGTGGGACCAGGAAAGCCCATCGTATTCACTCACAAGGTCCGGGTGGGCATCGAAATGCAAAAGGCCCATTTTTTCCCCGGCACAGGTCCGGGAAAAGGCTTTGATCAGGGGAATGGACACGGAATGGTCGCCGCCCAGGAAAAGGCAGAAC
>SKMY01000239.1 GCA_007120815.1 Syntrophomonadaceae bacterium
GAGGTCCCTTTGTTGTTTTTTTTTTTTTTAAGATAAATGCTTTAATTCGGTCACCCTGTCTGTACATCTCTCCGGGAATCTGCTCCGAGGGCGGCAGTACCGCCTCTGTTTTACCAAGATTAATAATTGCATTTTTCTGTTCAAATCGCTGAACCAATCCGGTGACAATATCTTCTTCACGATCAATATATTCTTCAAAGATAAGTTCTCTTTCCGCCTCTCTAATGCGCTGAATAACAACTTGTTTGGCCGTTTGGGCAGCTATTCGTCCAAAATTTTTCGGGGTCACTTCTTTTTCAACCACATCACCAATTCCGCACAGCTTCTTCAAGTGCTTTGCTTCATTAACATCAATTTCTTGTTGCGGGTTTGTTACATTATCCACAACATCCAGGCAGGAAAAAACTTTAATATCCCCTGTTTCTCTGTCTATGTTTACCTTGACATTGTGGGCAGAATCAAAGTTTCGTTTATATGCAGAGATCAAAGCGGCTTCAATCGCCTCGAACAAGGTTTCTTTTTTAATTCCTTTTTCTTCTTCAATAGCTTCAAGTGCAGCCATAAAATCTTGATTCACTTATATATACCCCCATTTTATTTTTTATCCCAGAGGTGTGCCTTGGATATTAAATCCAATTCGATATGTATTCTGTTTCCATCTTCGGCTAGAATGACCACATATTCATTCTCCAAGCCTTGAAGCACGCCCGCAAAATTTTTTTGCCCTTCAATCTTTTGATAGGTCTTGATTTTCACGTTTCTCCCCTTAAACCTGAGAAAATCATTTTTTTTCTTTAAAGGTCTCTCAATCCCAGGGGAAGATACCTCCAGCATGTAGCTTGAAGGAATGGGATCTTTAATATCAAGCAATTCACCAAGGAGTTTGTTAACCTGTTCGCAGTCCTTAAGAGAAACGCCTTCAGGCTTATCGATATATACGATAACATGAAGCCCATCCTTTGACGTTTTAAAATCAATGTCGACCAGTTCTACTCCCGCTTCTCCGGCAATCGTTTCAGCAAGGGCTTCAACGGAATCCTGCATTTCTTTCCGTTTTTCGCTTGTCATAACTTCATCTTCCTTTAACTTACGAATAAAGAGTGGGTAAGGCCCACTCTTTTAAAATAATACCCTCTGCTCCAAACCGTATTTTATCACATTAATGGTGGATACGCAAGAATCTTACTTTAACTTCAAGGAGTCTACCCCGGTTAAGTATTTAATGATTTCCCAGTACATTTTCATGCGAGCTGCTACTCCCTTAATTACCCCCAGTTTTTCCTCCTTCATTACATGTGACATGTCCGGAAGAACCACTGCTTTAACCTTAATATTTGACGATTCCATGTAACGGTTTAATGCAACTTCTACCCCAAACCTGGCTACATCTAAATCCGAAATTTGCTCGAGAACAGAGAACTTAATGGCCCTTTGCCCGGATAATTTCGGTGCCATTTTTTGCGCAAAATCCGTGGCAATTCGACCTTTCTCAAAGATACCGATTGTCATATCAGCTTCTTCGGATAATACCGGCATAACCAGTCTATCAACATGGTCTGTTGTCAGTCCTAGCAAGTCTGCATCCATAAACAGGACAATATCCGCTTTAGTATTGTCAAGACCGGCCTGCAAGGCTCCACCTTTTCCTCTGTTCTCTCTTAACTCAACCACTTGAACATCGTAACTTTTTGCAACTTCAACTGTGTTGTCCGTAGATCCGTCACTTACAACAATTATTTGGTTAATAAGCGAAGCTTCCTTCAAAACAGCGAGCACGCTACCAATTGTTTTTTCTTCATTGTAAGCCGGAATAATAGCAATAACTTCCATTACATTTCTCCGCCTTTTTTTATTATTAACCGGTTAGAGCAAACTTAGAACGCAAATCCCTGAGTTCTTTTTCAAAAACACGCATCAAATCTTCATTATTTACATGCTTGACGATTTGTCCTTTTTTAAAAACCACGCCTCCTTTGCTGCTGGCTCCCGATATCCCAATATCTGCTTCCCTGGCCTCTCCAGGACCGTTGACCGGGCATCCCATTACAGCAATCTTAATGGGCTCTCGCATGCCTTCTGTTACTTCTTCTACGCGGTCAAGCAGTGCTTCCAGGTCAATTTTGCATCGGGAACACGTTGGGCATGATATGATTTCCGGCCCAAAATGCCTGACCCCTGCCGCTTGAAGAATTTCCTTTGCCACATTGATTTCTTGCACTGGATCGCCTGTTAGAGAAACCCTTACGGTATCACCGATTCCCTTAAGCAATAGTGAGCCTATACCTATGGACGATTTTACGGCTGCCTTCAAGCCTCGACCCGCTTCTGTCACACCAATATGAAGTGGATATGTCGTCTTATCAGCAATGACTTCATATGCTTTAACGGTAGAAGCTACATTGGAAGCCTTAAGTGAGATAACAATATCATAAAACCCAAGGCTCTCAAAAAACACCAGGGTATTCAGGGCCGATTCTACCAGGGCATCAGCGTTAATGCCGCCATACTTTTTATGAAGTTCCTTTTGTACAGATCCCGCATTAACCCCGATTCGGATAGCCACATTTTTTTCCGCGGCTCGCTTTACAACCTGGGACAATTTTTCTTTCCCGCCAATATTGCCAGGATTGATTCTAATTTTATCCACGCCTTGATCCATTGACAAAAGAGCCAGCCGAAAATCAAAATGAATATCAGCGATGATGGGAATGGGAGAATGCTCCTTGTAATAACGCAGTAATTTTGCTGCGCGTTCATCAGGAACAGCCAGTCTAACCAACTCACAACCTGCTTCATGAAGCCGGGCAATTTGACCTAAGGTGCTATCGGGATCGCAGGTATCGGTGTTGGTCATCGACTGAATGGTAACGGGGGCTTTTCCGCCAATGGTTGCTGCACCAATTTTTACAGGGCGTGTTTTTCGGCGCAATTTGTACCGTCCACCTCTCAACAGGCTAAAAAACAATCCGACTGATATCCTGGAAAGCAACAAAAATCATGAGTAAAATTAACAGGGTAAAACCAACAAAGTGAATAAACCCTTCCTTTTGAGGATCAACCGGTTTTCCTCGAATTCCTTCCAAGATTAAAAACACGATCCGACTACCATCTAAAGCAGGGATTGGTAGCAGGTTAATGATGCCCAAGTTGACACTAATAATGGCAGCCAGGGACATTAAATTACTGATTCCCTCCTGCATGACTTCTCCAACCACTGCAGCAATCCCCACGGGGCCGGCCACGTCTGCAGGGATGCTTCCAGTAATCATTTGAAACAAGCTGACAAATATGAGCTGTATCAAAAACCAGGTATACGTAAACCCAAGGTAAATGGAGGAGAAAAAGGCGTACTTTTTAGATGCAGGTGCGATTCCAATCAATCCACGCCCGCCTTCATCTTTGGGAACAACTGACGTTTCAACATATGAATCGTTTCGGAGCAGCAATAGTTGTATTTCTTGCCCCGGGTGGGCATTGATTATTGAAACAACGTCATTCCATTTGGTGGTTTCTACACCGTTTATGGATACCACCGTATCACCATCTTGTACCCCTGCATGATAAGCGGGTCCATCTTCAACAACCTGGCCAATTTGGGACATTCCCGTTTGGGGTACGCCTAGAAAGAAGAAATAGAGTAAGGCAAAAAGAATGGCTGCAAGCACAAAGTTCATTATAGAGCCGGCTGCAATAACCGCCAGGCGGTGAAGGACCGGCTTTTCTTGAAAGCTGCCCTCTACGGCTGCATCTTCTTGATCTTCACCTAACATTTTGCAAAAACCACCCAGGGGAAACAACCTCAATGTATATTTCGTTCCCCCTTTCTCCCACCCGATAAGTTCTTTTCCAAAACCTATGGCAAATTCTAATACACGGATCCCAGTCAAACGCGCTACGATGAAATGACCAAACTCATGTACAAAAATGAGCAAACCAAACATGATTATTGAGGCAACAATCGTGCCAACCACACAAAGCACTCCTTTACCAGGCAAAGTATAAAATGCAGTGAAGCAGGGTCATCAACAGCTATTTACTAACCCTTCAGCTTCTTTTCGAGCCCAATGATCAGCGCACACAATGTCTTCCAGGTTTGGCCTTGAAATAACCCTGTGCCTTTCCATGACTCTTTGTAATAAATCTGGGATATTCATGAACGTTAATTGCTCTTTTAAAAAATTGCAAACTGCGATTTCATTGGCAGCATTCAATACGGCCGGCATGGTGCCTCCTGCTTTGCCCGCATCATAAGCCAGGTCAAGGCAGGGGAACACAAGGGAGTCCGGTTGAGTAAAATGAAGGGTGCCGACCTCTGTAAGATCCAGGTTTTTATGAGCGCTTTCCCAACGTTGAGGAAAACTGAATGCGTATTGGATAGGATGAAGCATGCTCGGTCGTCCCATTTGTGCAATTACTGAGCCGTCAATATATTCTACCATGGAATGAACGATACTTTCTGGATGGACAACGACATCAATTTGTTCGTATCGAAGATTAAATAACCAGTGGGCTTCAATAACCTCAAATCCTTTGTTCATCAGGGTTGAAGAATCGATGGTTATTTTAGCTCCCATGTCCCAATTTGGATGCTTCAAAGCCTGAGAAGGTGTCACACTGGAGAGACGCTCTCTGGGCCAGCCTAAAAAGGGACCTCCTGAAGCTGTAAGGATAACGCGGTGAACCTCTTCTTTTTTCCCGGCTTGAAGACACTGAAAGATTGCTGAATGTTCACTATCAACGGGGATAATTGAACGGTCCTGCTTAGCTGCTTCCGACATCACCAGTTCTCCCCCGACAACCAGGGCTTCCTTATTTGCCAGGGCGATATGCTTTCCACTTCTCAGAGCTGCCATGGTAGGAAGCAAACCGCTAAATCCCACCAGGGCTACTAAAACCATTTCCGACCCGGGCCAAATGGCAAGCTGTTCGATTCCCGCCGGGCCGCTTAGCACCTGAACTTTCGTGTCTTGAAGACTTGAAGCCAATTTTTCCGCTTTTTTTCCGTTGTACACAGCAACAGCTTCAGGTTGGTATATTCTGGCCTGCTTTTCCAATTCTACAATATTTTCCCGGGCTGAAAGACCGATTACTTGAAACCGCTCGGGAAACATATCGATAACCTGAAGTGCTTGCTTGCCTATTGAGCCTGTAGAACCAAGGATTGTAATACCACAATAAACCATCGGTTTCTCCTTTTTACCCTAGGTTAATTATAGCATAATAAAAAAGAACACGTCATCCTTTTTCACAGGCCAATGTATTTTATAAAATAATAGAAAAGCGGCGCCGAAAAAAACAAGCTGTCGAACCGATCCAATACCCCCCCGTGGCCAGGAAAAAGATGGCCGGAATCTTTAACATTAACACTTCGCTTAAGGGCAGACTGGGTTAAGTCCCCGAGAGCACCTATCCCACCAACGATAATACCCAGCAACCCCCCGCTTATCATTGTTAACGACTCCATCGGCAAAACCGCCGCAAACACCAGGCCGGAAATACCGCTGCCCGCTATCCCTCCAATGGTTCCCTCGATCGTTTTTTTCGGGCTAATCCTTGCTAAAGGCCGTTTACCGACAGAACGTCCAACTAGATATGCCATGATATCTGAAGACCAAACCATGACTAACAGGACCAGGCTTAAGTAAAACCCTTCGGAAAGAGATCGGATGGCGATAATAAAGCTGGACAGGGCTCCGAGGTATACTATGCCCCAAAAAGATAAAGCTGATTCCCAGTATTTTATCTTTAAAGGAAAAAAAACGGGTGCTAAGCTGTAAAACATAAACAACAGAAGCCATAATAAAAGAACCAGAGAGATATCTTTCACCAGATAAACGGATAAAAAAATCAAGGGGAGAAAAATGTACCCGGGCCATTGTACGGGTTGCCAGCTGGTTTTTTCCATGATTGTGAAATATTCGCGCAGCCCCAAAAGGGCTAAAAACGTAACCAGGCCAACGTAAATAAAACCCCCGAGGTAAACAATCAAAAGAAAAACGGGAACACCAACTAGTGCTGTTAAAACCCTTGTCTTAAACACGTCTACCACCACCTAAGGTTGACTGATGCCACCAAAACGCCTATCCCGGTCTTGATAGTCCCAAATGGCCTCCAACAAGTGATCTCGAGTAAAATCCGGCCAGAGCACGTGAGAAAACCACAACTCAGTATATGCAGCTTGCCAAAGCAAAAAATTACTGATTCTAAGCTCGCCACTTGGCCTGATTAACAGATCAGGATCCGGAAGATCTTTGCTATATAGGTAGTTGGAAAACAAGGCCTCATTGATGTCCTGGAGACTTATGTTACCATCCTGAACATCGCGGCAAAGATGATGGATGGCTTGCATGATATCTAAACGGCCGCCATAGTTAAGGGCAAAGTTTAATATCATTCCTGTATTATGCCGGGTTTCCGATAAGGCATTTTCTACGGCATCCAAGGTGCTTTCCGGCAATTGTGCCAAATCCCCCATTGCCCTGATGACAACGTTTTTTTTAATTAATGTGGGCAGCTCTTTTTGCAGGTACTCTTCAGGCAATCGCATTAAAAAGTCAACTTCCCACCGGGGCCTTTTCCAGTTTTCTGTAGAAAAGGCGAACAGCGTCAGCACGTTAATGCCAAGTTCGTCAGAAAACATGACCATGTCTTTTAACGCTTTCATTCCGCTCCTGTGACCGGCAATTCTCGGCAGGCCTCGCTTGTGAGCCCAGCGACCGTTACCGTCCATGATGACAGCCACATGTTTAGGAAGCTCCTTTGCTTTAACCTGGTTTAAGAGGAATTCATGTTTCTTTTTTCCCGTTTTGATCTTCTCGGCCATTTTCCACCTTACCTTATAAATTTACCCCCAGTCGGGGGCAAATGATTATCGACATCTATTCATTTATTCCATTCATCTCAGGCGCAACAAGTAACTCAATAACACGCTCCCTCATGACCTGCTTGATAACCCTGTAATTAGGTGGTAAACAGTCAACAGGTTTTTTCTGTTCGAATTTCTTATGGGAAGGTGTTGTTTTTTTTAAATAATAATTCAAACCCAAACCTTCCAGCTGCTTCAACGCAAAATCAAGCCGAAAGGCTGTTACATCGGGAACATGCAAGCTCATCACACGCTTTCCATAAATAGAAACAGCTGCCGAACCAAAAAACAGAAACGCCCCTGCTAAACTATACTTCCATAATTTCCTTTTCCTTAACCTCCAGGTACTTATCAACCTCTTCCGTTTGCTTGGATGTTAGTTCCTGAACTTCTTCCTGGGCAATTCTTAATTCATCTTCGGAAATATGACCGCCTTTTTCCTGGCTTTTTAACTGATCATTGGCATCTCGACGGATATTCCTGATGGCTACTTTAGATTCTTCTGCTTTTTTACGGACAACTTTTACCAGTTCTTTCCTTCTTTCCTCCGTCAGCTGGGGGATGGTTAACCTGATAATGCTGCCATCGCTGTTTGGTGTTAAACCCAGGTCGGATTTCATGATTGCTTTTTCAATGTCCTTTAGCGCGTTTTTGTCCCAAGGTTGAATAACCAGCAACCTGGGCTCAGGCGCAGTTATGGTTGCAAGCTGGTTCAAAGGAGTAGGCGTGTTGTAATAATCGACGATAATCTTGTCAAGTAAAGAAGGGACTGCTCGACCTGCCCTGAGCGTTGAGAGCTCCTTGTTAAACGCTTCAACGCTTTTTTTCATTCTTTTTTCGGCATTCGCAATAATTTCATCCATTAAGATAACCCTCCCCTTACAATAGTTCCTAATTTTTCTCCCATGATCACTCTTTTGATGTTACCTGACTTGTTTAACCCAAAAACAACCAGCGTAATCTTATTATCCATACACAACGAGGCTGCCGTAGAGTCCATCACCCCTAAACCAGATTTAATCACATCGATGTAGTTTAGTTCTGTATATTTAAATGCGTCAGGATTAACCAGCGGGTCCATGTTATAAACTGCATCAACTTTTCCTTTGGCCAGAAGAATGACTTCCGCTTCGATTTCTGCCGCGCGCAGTGCCGCCGTTGTGTCCGTGGAAAAGTACGGGTTCCCGGTTCCTCCTGCAAATATAACGATCCGTCCTTTTTCCAGGTGCCGAATTGCTCGTCTACGAATATAAGGTTCGGCAACTTGCTGCATATCTATGGCC
>SKMY01000109.1 GCA_007120815.1 Syntrophomonadaceae bacterium
AGACAGCAGGGGAGAAAAGGATCTGCAGCTGGTTTGTGAGCGAAAACTAGAATCTATTCTCATGCTGACGGATTTTTCTCCGGCCGCTGCAAAGGCCGAAGACGTGGCCAGTGAACTGGCCGGGCATGCCGGCAAAATTGTTTTTGCCACGGTAGTTGACGAAGGCGAGACGCAAGAAGACATTGCAGCGTTGAAGGATAAGGCATCGGAGTCGCTTGAAAAACTTGGCGAAAGCTGCACGGCCGTCTGTCCCGAAGTAAAGGTAAAAATAGAATCCGGAATTCCATCGGAGCAGATTAAAAACATGGCGGAAGAAGATGCAACCCTGATTGTTCTGGGCATGCGCGGTAAAGGTGGCGTAGAAGGACTGGTGCTGGGCAGCACGGCCGAAGCTGTTGCCCGTACGTCTAAACGACCTGTGTTACTTGTTCCTGTTAAAGAGCAGTAATAATATAACGTTAACGAATTATATAGTCAGACGTTTGTTTTATTGTTGGACCGAACGAAAATGCCATATTATTCAACGTTGTATTAGAATAATGCATATATAATGCATATATAAAACGTAAGGAGGGTGTTTATGGCTGATAATAAGGAATATCAACTCAGTTTTTTTCACAAGTATCTTTCACTTTGGGTTGCCTTGTGTATCCTTATTGGTATCGGGCTGGGGCGTGTTATCCCTGGTGCTGCCCAGGCCTTGAGTGAGATTCAGGTTTACCAGGTTAATATTCCCATAGCCATACTGCTTTTTGCCATGATGTATCCTATCATGTTGCAGATTGATTTCAGCGAGGTGGTAAACGCGGTAAAAGCCCCCAGGGCCGTTATTTTGACTCTGGTGATAAACTGGGGCATCAAGCCTTTTACCATGTTCTTTTTTGCCTGGCTGTTTTTTCGCGTTATCTGGGCTCCTTATTTGGACCCGCAGCTGGCCGGGGAATATATAGCCGGAATGATTTTGCTGGGTATTGCCCCCTGCACGGCCATGGTCCTGGTTTTCAGCTACCTGGCGAAAGGGTTTATGGGGTTAACCCTGGTTCTGGTTGCGATTAACTCTTTAACCATGCTGGTTTTGTATGCCCCGTTAGGCAATTATCTTTTGGGCATTGCTGACATGCCTATTCCCTTCTGGACGATATTTTTCAGCATCATGCTGTATGTGGGAGTTTCCCTGGTGGCGGGTTATATTACTCGCAAAAGATTGATCAGCAGTCGGGGAATTAAATGGTATGAAACCGTGTTCTTAAAAAATATGGGAACAATTTCTATCGTGGCCCTGCTGGCTACGTTGATCTACCTTTTTATGCTGCAGGGAGATGTTATTTTGGAGGCACCCCTTTCCGTCTTGATGATTGCCGTTCCGCTGACCATCCAGGTTATTGTAATTTTTTCACTCGGTTACCTGGTATCCAGGCTGATTAATTTGACTTATGAAGAAGCTGCCCCTGCCTCCATGATCGGCGCCAGCAACCACTTTGAAGTGGCCATCGCAACGGCTGTAACCATTTTCGGTCTGGGTTCGGGTGCGGCTCTTTCCGCCGTGGTAGGCGTGCTCATCGAGGTTCCGGTGATGCTGCTTCTGGTTTCCATCTGCTTGCGAACAACCCACTGGTTCCGCTCCATGAACAAACCGTTAAACAACGCTGATTTATCTTTTACATCTCCAGATGATAACAATTAGGCTTGCTATGTCTTATTGGGCGTACGTCAGAAAATGTTGAGGATGTTTGGGAAGAAAAAACCCCTATCTTTGGCTGAATCGGGGCAACTTCTTGCCGTTGCTGCTTGCTAATAATTGGTCCTTGGGAGAACGATTTGCTGTGCTGTCTTCGGGGGAGGCCTGGTCGAGGTAGCAAATGCCTGCTTAATCTTCGGTTGTATTGACAGCAACCCCGTATCAACAACTTTACCTTTCCTTTTCTTTGCGTAAGTCCGGTAAATAGGGTATAATTACTGCAAAATGTAAAAGAGGGGTAATAAAATGGCGCGGATAAATCCAAATCCTTCTAATTTTATCGAGAGCATCATTAACAATGACCTTGAAAACAACAAATACGGGGGTAGGGTTCATACCCGGTTTCCGCCGGAACCCAATGGCTACCTGCATATTGGCCATGCCAAATCCATTTGCTTGAACTTTGGTATTGCTCATAAATATGATGGCCTGTGTAACCTGCGCTTTGATGATACCAATCCCAGCAAAGAAGACATCGAATACGTGGAATCGATTATGGAAGATGTCAGGTGGTTGGGCTTCGACTGGGAAGATCGACTCTTTTTTGCCTCGGATTTTTTTGAACAGCTTTACGACTATGCCGTTCAGCTGATTAAAAAGGAAAAAGCTTTTGTGTGCGACCTTAACAGCGAGGAAATGCGAGCATATCGCGGGACGTTAACGGAACCAGGCCGGGAAAGCCCTTACCGGCATCGCGCCGTGGAGGAAAATCTGGACTTGTTTGCGCGAATGAGGGCCGGTGAATTTAAAGACGGTGCGCGGGTGCTCCGGGCAAAAATAAATATGGCTTCACCCAATATGAATATGCGGGATCCGGTGCTTTACCGGATTTTAAGAGCTACCCATCACAGAACCGGAGATCAGTGGTGTATCTATCCCATGTATGATTATGCGCATCCCCTTTCCGATTACCTGGAGAGTATTACCCACTCCATTTGCACTCTGGAATTTGAAGACCACCGCCCTTTGTACGATTGGGTCCTGGAAACCCTGGAACTGGAGGAGCCGCCCAAACAGATCGAGTTTGCCCGGCTCAACCTCACCCAGACTTTAATGAGCAAGCGCAAACTCCGGGAACTGGTGGAGCAGGGCTTCGTGGATGGTTGGAACGATCCCCGCATGCCAACCATTTCGGGTTTGCGCCGCAGGGGTTACACACCCGAGGCTATTCGGGACTTTTGCGAGCGCATTGGGGTGGCCAAGAGCAACAGCGTGGTGGACATGGCCCAGCTGGAGCACTGCGTTCGTGAGGACTTAAACCGGCGGGCGCTGCGGGTTATGGCGGTGCTGCGTCCACTTAAAGTTGTGATTGAAAATTACCCGGAAGGCCAGGTTGAAGAGTTGGATGCGGAAAACAACCCGGAAGATCCCCAGGCAGGCTGGAGAAAAATCCCCTTCACCCGGGAACTCTTTATCGAGCGGGATGACTTTTTAGAGGATCCGCCTAAAAAGTTTTTCCGACTGTCACCGGGGAAGGAAGTGCGTTTGAAACATGCTTATATCATTAAGTGTGAACGTGTAGTTAAAGACGATCAGACAGGGGAAATAAAGGAAATACGGTGTACGTACGATCCCCAGACACGCAGTGGCGCCGATACCACCGGACGAAAAGTGAAGGGCACCCTGCACTGGATTTCTGCCGCCCATGGTGTTCCTGCTGAAGTGCGGTTGTACGATCATCTATTAAAAGAAGACGCACCGGAAGACGTGGGCATGGAAGAAGAGCAAGAGCAGGTAGGCACTAAAGAATTAAAAGAAATGCTTAACCATAAGTCCTTGGAAAGGCTTACGGGATGCCTGGTGGAGCCGGGCCTGGCTGAAGCTGTGCCGGAGCAGGGTTACCAGTTTTTGAGACACGGCTATTTTTGCCTGGATTCGGAAGCAGGGGAGCGGCTCGTTTTTAACCGGACGGTATCATTGCGGGACACCTGGGCCAAGATCAACAAGTCCAACAAGGTTGGATAATTATGAAGAACAACTGGAACCGGACGGCTGCACCATGTCCGGTTTCCCATATTCTAGTCCGGTTTCTGCTAATAGAGAAACAGATCCGGACTTATCTGTTTTACCTGGGGAGAAACCATGAAAATGCGCCTGAGAATATTAGAAAATAAAGAATTATTCAAATGGATTGTTTTAGCATCCGTTGCAGCCTTTGCTTTTGGCCCCTTTTTCCTTTTGCAGCCTCTCCACGCCTTAAACCGCACAGGCCATTGGGCCGTAGGTTGCGTGATGTTGGCCCTGGCTGCCTGGATGATCTACCCTGCTCGATTGCCACGGGGTGTAGCCGGTTTATTAATGATGGGTCTTTTACTCATCGGTGAACTTCCTTATTCCGATGTTTTTTCGGGATTTACCTCTTCAGCGGTCTGGATCATTATTCCGGCCTTCCTTTTTGGATATGTTATCCGGGAAACCGGATTGGGATTGCGGCTGACAGCTTTAATTTTGAATCATTTTAAAGGAAATATCACCCGTACTGCTTTTGGTTTAATGCTTATCGGCATTGTATTTTCTATGCTTACCCCTTCCATAACCGTTCGTGTCGCCATTATTATGCCTATCGTACTGGGGATCATCAAGGCCCTCAAGCTGCCGGGACGTTCCAGGGAGGCGGCCTTTGTTTCCCTGGTTGCTTATACGGCCATATTGATTCCCGGTAATGGATGGCTTACAGGCAGCCTGGTGGGTCCGATTAATATCGGCCTTTTGCCGCCGGAGCTTCGATTGGACTGGTTTGATTACACCCGGGCACTGATTGTGCCCTGGGGATTGATTACATGTTTTTTGCTTGTCTATTTGTTTATCGTGTTCCGTCCCAGACATGTCGATACGGGACAGGAAGACGCCTACCACGATATTGAACCCGGAGCGATCTCCAGGGTAGAAGTTTTAGGAGGCGTCATCCTGGCCCTTTGTTTTTTAGGCTATTTAACAACGCCGCTGCACGGTTTGGATTCTGTTACCATCACGGCCGTGACGCTTTTTTTGCTTTTTTTCTCAGGCACGTTATCGGCAAAAGCCATCTCGCTGGGGGTGAACTGGGATGTTGTGCTTTTCATCGGCTCGATTATGTCCATACCAACCATCTTGGAAAACGTCGGTTTAATTGGGTTTCTGATTGATGAGCTTGAGCCTTTGATCAGCGTGACGGCATCGCAAATTTATCTATTTGTTTTTTCCATGCTGCTTCTGATCTATTTAATACGGTTTTTGGATGTTGCCTGGGGTCTGCCTTCCCTGGCGCTGATTATGGCCTTTGCGCCTACCTTGCATGATCTGGGGGTTCACCCCGTGGTATTGTGTTTTTTTGGGGGTGTTATTCAATGTTTTACCATATTACATTACATGTCTCCCTTCGCCATTATTTCTAGCAATATTCTGGAATACCGGGGCTGGTCGGAACGACACCTGGTCATTTATGGCCTCGGGTTTATTCTTGCCGTTTCCCTGGGGGTTCTGCCTTCCATTTGGTACTGGAGATTCCTGGGGTTGCTTTGATAAAAGGCTTTTATTTAATTCATAGGCAGGAATACAAGGATGGTTTGTAGAAAATATATACAGGTAATGTATGATTTGGGATATTACCTGGGCCGAAATGAGGGTGTTTTGTATTGGAAAGCAACAGATGTCAGGGATGTCGAGCAGTCATGGAGGAAAACCAAAAAACGTCTCACCTGGTAAGAATGGGGTACTCCCTGGCACAGTTTCCCCTCTTAAGCTACAAGAGAATAGACCTTTGCCCCGACTGCCTGTTTAAACAAAAACGAAAAGATAAGTGGGAGAAAGGGGTCGCCCTTTTTTTGCTTGCCGCAGTTTGCTTCTTCCTGGGACTGGGTTATCTGATGCTCTTTAGCCTGATATAGCGTATAAAAAAACAATCAGCTATTCATGCATTTTTCTTGTTTGTCTCATTAAGGAGTATTGTTAGATGTCGCTATTCCTGCTTTAGTTTTTTTAAACGGGGCTAAGGAAAACCTTCATCTAGAGCTCCTTTTTTTGCTCTTTTCTTTAAGAAATCAAGTGCGGAAAAGGGTTAGTACTTATTTCAAAAGGAGATGCTAAGGTTGAAGCCAACCCTACTTGGAAAGGTAAATGATGATGAAAAAAATTGCGCTGATAGAAATAAAGAGTAAAGCGGGAAATGTTTTTGAAGTTTCCAAAATGCCGCGTCTGGGGCTGCCGATTCTTGGAACCCAGTTAAGAAATGCCGGTTTTGACGTGTCCCTTTATGCCGGGTCAGTGGAGAAATTAAGGTGGAAAGAAATTCTTAAAGCCGATCTGGTTGGTCTTTCTATCATTAGTGTTACCAGTTCGGATTCTTACCGGGTAGCCGGCTATATTCGTTCCAACGGGATTCCCGTGGTTATTGGCGGTATACACGCTTCACTGAGGTATGAAGAAGCCCTTCGTTATGCAGATTACGTGGTTAGAGGAGAAGCGGATTTTACTTTTCCCGCCTTGATGAGCTGCCTGGTAAACGGGGAAGAACCCGTGGATGTTCCAGGTGTTTCTTACTGGAAGAACGATCAAATGGTACATAACCCGGGCCTGGAGCAGTGGGTCGATGTGGACGAATTACCCATTCCCGACCTGGATCTTTTCGTGCAGGGAAGCCCGCTGAGGCCTTTACAGGCTATTCCGGTGGCAACCTCCCGGGGATGCCCCTTTAACTGCACCTTTTGTTGCGTAACCCAGATGTTTGGCAGGCAATACCGATACCGTAGTGTCGAGCTGGTGTTGGAAGAACTTTCCCGCTACCGGGGTAAACCTATATTCTTCTGCGATGATAATTTTGCTGCGAAGCCCAGTCATACAAAGGAAATGCTGCAGGGGCTGCTGGATCGCAATATTAAACTAAATGGCTGGGGAGCGCAGTTCCGGGTAGAATCAGCCCGGGATGATGAGCTGCTGGATTTGGTGCGCCGCACAGGAGGCAATATCGCATATGTGGGCCTGGAATCCATTAACCCGGAAACACTGGAGTCTTATCAGAAAAAACAAACGGTGGAAGATATTAAGGAATGTATCCGTCGTTTTCACGACTACCGGATACGGGTCCACGGCATGTTTGTCCTGGGAAGCGATAGCGATACACCGGAAACCATCCGGGAAACGGCGGAGTTTGCCCTGGAAACCCGTATCGACTCGGTACAGTTCATGGTGCTGACGCCGCTTCCGGGGACCGTGCTTTACCAGCAGATGGAAGAAGAGGGCCGAATATTAACCCGTGACTGGGAGCTGTATGATGGGATGCATGTGGTATTTCAACCGGCCAGGATGTCTCCCCAGGAACTGCAGCAGGGCATGTACCAGGCATACCGTCATTTTTATGCGCATCGCAATATTTTAAGTAATTTGTTCTTGACCGGGTGGCAGTCATCCTATTACCGGGCCGTGGGCAACATTCTAATAAACCGTCTTACTCCATACTATAAGTGGTATGTTCAGGCATTAATCCGTTTGCAACAGGACTTAAAAACCGAGGAGCATCCGATTGAGGTTAAAGTCCTGGGAGCCTTGGACAACGATGGCCAACCAAAAGAAGCCCTCCAGGTTTTAACATCGGAGGAACGGGGCATTTTCTACGTCAGGCTGCGCGGTTTCCTCAACAAGATGAACCTGGCTGAGTTGAATCGCGACCTTAAAGACATGGTGCCACCCCGCTGTTTGCGGCTGGTAGTAAACACGGAAGAATTAATGTTTTCATCCCGAAAAACGATTAACGCCTTTACCCGTTTAATTAACCGTTTAAGTCGGAGAGCAAGCAGATTACAGCTTCAAATTGGCAAAAAACAAGAAGAGCTAATTAGAGAGGCGTACTTAAAAAAGATCCTGAAATACACCTGGTTTTCCAAGCCGTACCTGGCTGGTGATGTTCCCCGCTTCCCCGACAGGTATAAGAAATAAGCTTTCATTTTACTGCTTAACGGTCTAAGCCGAGCTTGAACTGAATAAATGTACGTATTAAGGCACCTTAATGAATTGCGGGTGCCTGTTGTTTTATTTAGGAAATATTTGTAGAGCAAGTGAAAAAAAGGTTTTTTTCCTTCACAAAACGTACCTTTTTCATGTTTCATTCGTTAAAATAAATGAGGATCATTGTAAAAGAAACGACCAGAGGAGAAAAGCCATGTCGAAAAAGGTAAGAAGCAGTTTTACTTTGCTTTTGGTTGTCGTGATCGTATTCTTGATGCTTCCTGGGACAACCCATTCCAATCAAACGGTATCTATTACCTTAAATGAAAAACCCATAGAAAGCGATGTTCATCCTTACATAGATAGCAACTCCCGAACCATGGTGCCGGCACGATTTATTGCTGAAGCATTGGGCGCCGGCGTAGGGTGGGACGGTGAAAA
>SKMY01000093.1 GCA_007120815.1 Syntrophomonadaceae bacterium
CGCCCGGAACGTCTTCCAAAAGTACGTGGCCTTCTGCCAGGAGCCCCACCAGCAAGAGTTCGATGGAAGCGATTTTTCCCACAATAACGCCGGCCATATTGTCCTGGATTCTCTTCACGTTTGCAGGTTGCAAGAACAGCCCTCCTAAGCGGGTAGTTGATGATGACTCCTCAATGCGATCTATCATACATTCAATAAAAATGGGCTGCTGTTATTTGGCACTATCCTCTAACTTCTCTTCCTTTACTGCAAATCCTGCTGCGGCAAATTGCTGAACTATCGATATTTTTGGGGGTGGTAATGGCTGGAGTTAAGCCGTGTCACCCTTCTTCCTGGTCTGGAATAACATTTAAGTATAGGAATGCCGTTTTTTGCTTCCTAAGGTATCAGCTCCGGTTAGCGGAAAGCGCCGGGGCGGTTAGTAAAGAGCGCACCCTTTTGGCTCTATCATTCAAAAAGAGGTGAAAATGATGGATCATTTTCTTGAACATCCGAAAGTTCAGTATATCCCCCTGCGTGTGATTAACCCTGAAGACGGGTTCTTATCGGAAGGCCTAAAAAAACCCAATTTTTATGTCTATCAAAATCACGAGCACCTATCCGTTGCCCTTTCCAATTTCAACCTGCCTGAAATGAACCCTGACCCTGAATTATTTGAAGACCACCAGGCAGTCATCGTTTTGAATTTCCAGGTGGAAAGAGGGTTTTTTCGTTTCCTGACGGTGAAATGGATCGGAGAGAAGAAAGAAGGATACTTTCAAGTATTCTTCGTAACAAAAAAATATTTTCCCCGGCGCGTGCTTCATTTTACCCTCTATACGAAAGAAGGCAATAAAACGGCCTGGAAAAATATTCACGTTTTGTAACCGGCAACCGGCTGTTACTTTGCCGCAACTGAAGGTCGTTAAAACAACCTTTTTCCGTAGAAATGGCCAATGGTGGAAAGGGTCCCCGACAGCACGGCCCCCCAGACCAGATCGACCAGGGTAACCGTTAGCGGCCAGTTCTTCACGGTTGCGTGGTTGGTTAAGTCATAGGTGGCGTACGTCACGAGGCCAAAGAAGGCACCGGCCAGCAGCGCATATGTCCAACTGTTTTTTTCTATCGAAGGGTAAACGACAAAAAAGACAATGCCGGCGACGAAAAGAAAATAGAAAATAAGGGCCACTGCCCAATTAATATTTGTTTTCATGAGAAATCCCAGTTGTTGACGGTAAAAATTCCGGGCAACCAGGCCGAGCCACACCATGTCGATTAAGAAAAAGGCGCCCAGGGTGACCAGGTACAATTTAATGATTTGCATTACAATGTTCCTCCCATCCCCCTGCTGCAGCGACAAATGGCCTGGACCTGGAAGCCCATTGGCTGACTCTTCGCTGCCGCAAAGTTAATTCGTTTTCTTTGGAAACCAGGGGAAAAATTTGCTGGTTACCCGGGCATACGCTTGAAATTCTTTGTTGTCCTGGTATTTTTTTTCCAGCATAGGCACGCCGGAAACAAAAAGGAGCATCCCGGTAATGGTCAGCGGACTGATGATCCCGGTCCAACCCTGGGGTACCGAAAGAGCCAGGATAAAGATACCCCACCACATGGTAGCCTCACCAAAGTAGTTGGGATGGCGGGAGTATTTCCAAAGCCCCGTCTTGATGATATGCCCTTTGTTGGCCGGGTCCTGCTTAAATTGAGCCAGCTGTTTATCCCCTACGGCTTCAAAATAAAAACCGGTCAACCATACCAGCAGTCCCAGGAAATCAAGAAAACGAAGCCCCGGCGTTGAGTTGGCATTGATCAGGATGATGGGATAGGCGATAACCAACATCAAAGCCCCCTGCAGCATAAATACCTGGAAAAAGGCCCGGGGCACCAGCCAGCGCCCCCACTCTTTCCGCCATTTGGCATAGCGAAAATCTTCCGGTTTTCCCCAGTTGCGCCGGACGATATGGTAGGAGAGTCTGCCACCCCAGATAAAAACCAGTGCCGCTACCAGCAAGCTTCTTTCCGTGTACGTGCCCTGGCTGAACAAAGCCACCAGCGTAACCACAATGAATCCGGCACCCCAACCCATGTCGACAATCGAGTTGTTTTTTATCACCTGGGCCACCAGGAAAAAAATCAGGAAATATATAAAAACAGCGACCGCAACCTGAATGAATAGCTCAGACATCTTTTAGCTCCTTGTAATTAATTATTTTTAACTTCAATTCCCGGGTCGGCCATCAAGCAAACGGCAACTGCACCCAGGCCGGCGCTCAAGGCCACAATGGGAGAAATCTCCACCACGTACTCCGGTGCTCTACCCAAAAGCCGGGAGCAGAGTTCCTGGTAGGAAGCAGCTTTGTCCGGCGCCCCGGCATGCACGATACAGTACCTGACAGAAGCATGTCGATCCTGTGTTTTCTTAAGAATACTCATAATCTTATTGGTGTTGGAGCGACGGGTTAGCGCGTTTGCAAACGCCACACCCCGACCATCTTCATCCAGGGAAACAATGGGCTTAAAGTTTAAAAGGTTGGCAATGAAGCCCTTCATCGGGCTCACCCGGCCTCCCCGCACCATGTACTTGAAAGTGGCAACGCTGACAAATATCTTTGTTTCGGGTATAATTTGCTCCAACTCTCGGACAATTTCATCGTGCGCTTTCCCGGCTGAAATTAACTCGGCCGCTTTCTGCACCAGCAGCCCTTGTGCCCCTGAATTTAACTTGGAATTAATCACCGTTATTTTTTTTCCTTCCTCCTTAAGCGTTTCAGCGGCGCTTTTAAACACGTTCCATGTACCGCTCAGTTCCTTGGAAACAGCGATCATGATAATGGACTCGTAATGATTGCTTAAAAAAGAAAGAAGCTGCTTCACCTGTTGAAAGGTGGGTTGGGATGACGTAGGGTACTCCTCTACCTGATCGAGAATATCGTATATTTTCCCCGGTTGGATGGATAGTTTGTCTAAAAAGACCGAACCCTCAATTTCCAGGTTTATAGGAATAACGTGGATCTGGTTATCATCGATGATTTGCTGGGGCAAATCGGCAATGGAATCGGTCACCAGAGCGATATCGTGCTTGCGCTGATGGACAATCTGGTACTGCTTTTTCATGTCGTCCACTTTCTGGTTGATTAATGTACCATACTCTACCAGGCTAAAAAAGAATTTTTCCGGTTGATTGGTATGAAGGTGGATCTTGGCTTTTTCCGAGGACCCGGCAACAATCAACGAGTCTCCCAGGTGTTCGACGGAGGTTCGAATTCGTTGGTGGTCCATGGCAGTACCGATCAAAAGCGCCTCACAGCAATAACGAAGATCAATGTCGCCGCGGATTCCTTCCAGGGGTTCCTGAATGTCTTCCACCGTTCGCCTCCTGGTCAGCAGAGGCTTAATGTTTCCCGTTTTCAATAAATTGGCTACGCCTTCAAGAAAGTAGACGAATCCCTGGGCACCGGCGTCAACGACATTCGCATCCTTTAGAACTTTCAATTTTTCCGGTGTATCTTGCAAGGAGAGTCGGGCCCTGTCCAGCGCCTTCACGAGCATTTTTGTAAAATCATTGGTTTCCTCTCCAAGCCTGTAAACCCCTTCCGCCCAGTCCTTGAGCACAGTCAGCATGGTTCCTTCTACCGGCTTTGAAACAGCCCCGTAAGCATAAGGAACCGCTCTAAACACGGATTCTCCAAAGGCCCTGGTGGAAAGTTTTTCTTGCTGCCCAATTTCCTTGGAAAGCCCGTTAATGAATTGGGCCAGGATAATCCCCGAGTTGCCTCTCGCTCCGCTTAAAGAAGCATCAGCCAGAGATCGGACGGTTTCGCCGGCATACCTGGAGGGTTTGACAGAATCAACAATATAGTTCAAGGTGGCGGATAAGTTATTTCCCGTGTCGCTGTCAAAAACGGGAAAGACATTGATGCGGTTCAACAACTTTTTGTACCGGGTTACCTCTCGGGCCCCGGCCAAAAAGGCATAATAAATATGGCTCCCGTTAATATACGTCATGGTCATTTACTTCACCTCACTTCCTATATATTCATTATTACTTAATAATATGTTGTTTCGCCAAAACCCCAAAAAATCCTGCAAAAAACAAAAAATTTCCCTGTGGTTTTACCATTTGCATACGTTGCTTCTAGGTGGTAGGAATGTCCATCCCAGTCTCTCTGGGCTCCGCTGCGCTCCAGTGACGCTGAAATCGTCCTTATCGCTGGCAAATTCGCGCTTTACTCAATAACTATTCTGTGCTGGATAAAAGCAAGAAAGAGCATTTTGATCGCTTTTCAGCCAGCGTAAGCAGGAAATAAGCCGGGTTTGTGGTATTTTTAATGTGCAGGGTGAGCAGTGAAATCTAAAGGCAGGGTTGCATGATGAAAAAAAACATCCAAAGGCCTTCCCTCAGCGCCTTTTTTACCAACTGGAAAGCATCCAGGGCGGCTTTTTTTCAGAAAATCAAAATGGCTGCCAGGAACAATTGGATCAAGTTCCGAACCGGCAAAAACTGCTGCGGGCATCACGGAGAAGTGGGTTGTTGAAAGATTGGGGACGGTTCGGTTCGAACCGATGACCAGGCTGAATAATTGACTTCCGTGGTAATTGGCTCCCATGAACAAGTCATTGGTTGCAGGCAACGTTTTTTCTCCCAAAGGTTTACTCTGAAAAGGAACCGGTTTTTACTCCTGCTTATCAAAACCCCGTACCAGGTGTCCGGCTTCCCTCAACACGGCCTGGGCCTTATCCAGGTGAGAGATTTTTACCAGAACATAGTCTGTATCGTAAGTTGAAAGAACAAAAATGGGTATTTCTGCCTTGGCCAGGGGCTCAGCAAGGGAAGCCAAAACCCCGGTCTGAGAAAAATCTAAAGGGCCGGACACTTTCAGGCAGCGCCAACCCCTTTCACATTTGGCTTCAGGGGGTGATTCCCCTTCAGGGCAGACGACGGAAACCTCCTCGGATGTGGCAGTGACAGAGTAAAGTTCCCCCGACAAAGATCCCGTTAAAAGGGGAGAGCCCGCTTCTAAGCGGCAGACGGCATAAAGGTCTTCCAATAGATACAAGGTTAATCCGCTCATTCATTTTCACCTCAAAGCAAAGTCGCTGTACCGCCTCTATTATATAATATCAGAGGGACCCGTGTAATTCCTTTTTTGAACATCATTGGGCAGCCCCTGCTCAATGCAGGCAAGGAGAATGGAAATAATGATTAGCAAATCATTGGTTTTATTGACAAATTAATCATATTTGGGCTTTTTTTGATTCCCCAAGCCCATTTTCCCTCTTGCTGTTTAACGGACAAGCTGATATACTATGACTAAGGTCAAAGTTGGTCAAATTAGAGCTCGCCTGGTAATATTTTCTCGTCGGCGGTTTTTTTGTCTGTAGAAATGATGACCGTTTGATGCTATGATGCTATATTGATTAAATCTATGACCTGGACCCGGGGAACTTTCCCCTAGCGAGGAGTGAAGAAAATGTTTATGTTTGGACGATTTACTAAGAGTGCACAACAGGTACCCTTGTATGCACAGAAAGAAGCCACAAGGTTAAACCATCATTATATCGGTGCGGAACACTTTCTACTTGGACTTTTAAGGGAAGGTTCCAGCGTGGCTGCCAGAGTGCTGCACAACAGGGGATTGGACCTGGACATAGCCCGTGATGAAGTGGAAAAGGTTATCGGAAAAAAAGACAAAACAAACGCAGTAAAAAACCTGGATTTCAACGAAAGCGCTAAAAGCGCCATTGGGTTTGCCATTGAGGAAGGCTTTGAATTGGGCGATAAGCATGTGGGAACTGAGCACATATTACTGGGCCTTTTAAGAGACAAGGATGGTGTTATCGGCCAGGTGCTGTCCAACCTGGGTATTAATCCTGAACATATCCGCAACGATTTGATTCACCAGGTTGTGGCTAGCCGCTCCAGCGGGCAGCAGCATGACTGCTCAAGCTGCAATAACGCCCCCCAAACACCGACTCTGGATGATTTTGGTTGCGAACTGACCCGGCTGGCACGAGAAGGCAAGCTGGATCCCCTGGTGGGCCGGGAGACAGAGTTGGAAAGAATTATCCAGGTTCTGAGCCGAAGAACAAAAAATAACCCCTGCCTGGTTGGTGAAGCCGGCGTGGGAAAAACGGCTATCGTGGAGGGGCTGGCCCAGCGTATTATCCAGGGGAACGTGCCGGAAAGCCTGCAGGACAAGCGGGTTGTTACCCTGGAGCTTTCTGCATTGATTGCGGGTACCAAGTACCGGGGCGAATTCGAAGAGCGAATGCACAAACTGCTGCAGGAGCTTCAAACGGATCAAAACATTATTTTATTTATTGATGAGATTCACACCATCGTGGGGGCCGGCGCATCTGAAGGTGCACTGGACGCCTCCAATGTGTTAAAGCCCGCCCTGTCCAGGGGCGAGATCCAGATAGTTGGCGCCACCACCCTGAACGAATACCGCAAGTACATTGAACGTGATTCGGCTCTGGAGAGGCGTTTTCAGCCCGTCATGGTGGGAGAACCCACTGTGGGAGAAAGCCTGGAGATCTTGAAAAAATTGCGCGATTGTTATGAGGCCCACCACGGCGTGGAAATAGCCGATGAAGCCCTGGAAGCGGCCGTAAAGATGGGAGCCCGGTACATTCAAGATCGATTCCTCCCCGACAAAGCCATTGACTTGATGGACGAAGCGGCCTCACGTGTCAGGATGTATCAAAAACCGGCACCGGCAGGACAAAAAGAGATAAACGAGATCAAAGATAAAATTGAACGCGTCAAGAAAGAAAAAGAGTCCGCAGCACAAAACCAGGACTATGAAAAAGCCGCAGCGCTGCGGAATGAAGAGCAGCAGTTGGACGCCCGGCGGAAATCACTGGAAAATGAACATGGGATGCCGGAGCATCTAAATGAAGAAGGTTCTGGGCAAGATATTATTCAATTCGAGCCGGCCCAAGTGACGGAAGAAATCATTGCCCATGTTGTTTCAAGTTGGACCGGTATTCCCGTTAAAAAATTAACGGAAGAAGAGTCGGACCGCCTTTTAAACATGGAAAACATTTTGCACGAAAGGGTAATTGGACAGCACGAAGCTGTTACCGCGGTTTCCAGGGCAATACGGCGGGGGCGTGTAGGGTTGAAAGACCCGGCAAGGCCAACAGGCTCATTTATGTTCCTGGGCCCCACCGGAGTTGGCAAGACGGAGCTGGCGAAAAGCCTGGCGGAAACCCTCTTTGGAGATGAGGATGCTCTTATCAGGCTGGACATGTCTGAGTACATGGATAAACATACCACATCCCGCCTTGTGGGTTCCCCTCCCGGATACGTCGGTTACGAAGAAGGCGGCCAATTGTCTGAGCTGGTGCGCCGGCAACCGTACAGCGTAATATTACTTGACGAAATCGAAAAAGCGCACCCCGATGTTTTCAACGTGCTGCTGCAGGTCCTGGAAGATGGACGCTTAACCGACGGCAAAGGACGAACCGTTGATTTTAGAAATACCGTTGTGATTATGACATCAAACGTCGGAGCGGGATTCATTCAGAAGCAGCCGACCATGGGCTTTAAAACGGTTGATGCCGACAGAACCTATCAGGACATGAAAGGCATGCTCCTGGAGGAACTTCGCCGTACTTTCCGGCCAGAGTTTTTGAACAGGTTAGATGATATCATCGTTTTTAACACCCTCTCAGAGGAAGACCTGGATCAAATTGTGGTTCTCATGCTGGAAGATCTTTCTAAGCGCATGAATGAGTTGGGTTACAAGCTCGATGTAACCCCGGAGGCCAAAGAAATGCTCACCGGGGAAGGCTACGACAAGGAATACGGGGCACGTCCCCTGAGAAGAGTCATTCAAAAGCGCCTGGAAAACCCCTTGTCCGAAGAAATCTTGAAAGAAGATTTTGAATCGGGCGATACCATTAACGTGTGTGTAGAAGAGAAAGAGGGGGAACGCAAACTGGCTTTTCGTCATAAACACCAGGTCTGTGATGAACGGATTGAGGCCTTGGAACAGAGCATTTAAGTGCAATTGGAACAAAAGTTAGAAACTCAGCTTACTAACTTATTGCACATATATCGAGAAGCAG
>SKMY01000082.1 GCA_007120815.1 Syntrophomonadaceae bacterium
AGGGATATCAACAATTGAGTTAAGCGCTCCAAAAATAAAACCAGGTCTTTTTGGATTTCTTCAATTCCCTCATCAATAGCTTGTCGTATTCCTTCAGGCAGATCAAATCGCTTATAATCACTTTCCAGTTGTTCGAAGTAATTTAAAAAAATTTCTGTATAACCGGGCAGCGCTTTTATTAGTTCCTGCAGTTCGCGAATTAAGGTTGGAACCAGGTTGAAACAGAGGAGGATTAAGACCACAAAAAAAAATATGTACATAATGACAATGCTTAAGGTCTTAGACAACCCTTGTCTTTCCAGGTAATTTATAATAGGGCTTAAGAGAAATGCAACCAGTACAGAAAAAATTAAAGGAGTTAAGATAACTCCCCAAAGTCCACCCAATTAATTCAATCCCTTTCAAATGAATATACCTGGAAAACGTTTACATTTAGACGGTTTCTCAACTAGTGTTCTTCCAGGGTTATTCTTTTCAAAATTGTGTTGATCTGATTATCATCGCCAGCGAAAGAGCCATCATGATTATTGTCAAAATAGCCTGCCAGCTTTAAAGCCGTTTCCTTGTCAGCAATAGCAACCGGATTGCCTTCTGGATCCATGTAAAACATTTGAGGGGTATCTTTTTGAACAGTAAACTCAAGCAAACAATTGGAACAAAAAAACAAGTCTGAACCTGTTTTTCCTGTATTATGACTGCTACAAACAGGGCAATACATTATGAGAAGTTCTCCTTTACATAAGTCTGGGGCCTGATAGGCCATGACATTTATTGTACCCTCAAATGTAAAAATTTATGCTAATGTTAATCCTCTTCATATATGGCGCTGGAGATAACTCCACCACCCATCACTTCATCCCCTTTGTAAAACACAGCTGATTGTCCCGGCGCCACTGCTTTTTGCCTGGTGGAAAATAACACTTTCGCTGTATCATTATCCGGTGGATAGAGTGTTGCATTAACAAGAGGAGATCGATAACGAATTTTTGTTTCAATATCCTCAACCTTCTGAGGAGCAACCCCTGAAATAAAGTTCAAGTCTTCGGCCCAAAGCCCCCGACTGTAAATCTTTTCTTCAGTTCCTACGATTATTGTGTTGTTTTCACTATTCACTTCAACAACATAAAGAGGCTTGGAAGCGGATATGCCTAATCCTCTTCTTTGTCCGATGGTATAAAAAGCAACGCCGTGATGTCGACCCAATTTTTCCCCTTGAGTTGACAGAATATCTCCACTTATAATGCCCTCCGGTTTTTCTCTTTCAAGAAAGCCGCGATAATCATTGTCTGGAAGAAAGCAAATCTCCTGACTTTCACTTTTTTCCGCCACTTTTAAACCTTTCTTCAGCGCAATATCCCTAATAATATCTTTTGTTAGGTCTCCTAACGGGAAGACTGCGCGTTTAAGCTGTTCTTGATTTAAGACGTACAAGGCATAGCTCTGGTCCTTCTGGGTGTCAATACCACGCATTAACCTGTACCGATTTTCAGTTTTATGGAAAAGAACCCGGGCATAATGGCCTGTAGCGATATAATCAATACCCAGCGCCTGTGCCTTAGTAAGCATATAATTAAATTTAATATACCTGTTACAGGCAACGCACGGATTGGGGGTGCGCCCATTTAAATATTCCCCAACAAAATAACTAACGACTTTTTCAAAAAAAACGTTTTTCATATCTAATACATAGTGGGGAATTCCGATATCCTGGGCCACTGCCCTTGCATCATTAACTGCTTCCAGTGCACAACACCCCTGAATATCCTTATCAGACATCTTTTCAGAGCAAGGATCAACCCAGTAGCGCATGGTCACACCGACCGGCTTATATCCATTTTCCTTCAAAAGTAAAGCTGCCACAGAGCTGTCAACACCACCGCTCATGGCAACGAGAACGCTGGAACCAGGTAAAACATGTGAAAATAAGGACGGTACCTTCATATGATTAAAGTTCCTCCAGAGAAGCACGAGAAAATTGCAGGGACGAGAAGTACGGAGAAGTACGGGGACGGTTCCGGAAGTACGGGGACGGTTCTCGTGCTTCCTTTTTATTCTTTCCAGGTTTATTCTTTTTTAAGATCGATGACTAACGTCCACCCGACCCGATACCGGGAAACGGAAACGCCATTTTATATCGGCTCTAACTTTACATGTCCTTTTGTTGTTGAAGTGACCTTATTCATCAGGTTATGTTTTTCTTTCATTGGATACCGGATTTCCAGGGCAACGTACTGGCCGTACTCAAAACGGGCCACTTCGCCTTTGACAGCCTCCACTTCCCGGAGGACGGCTCCCATGTAATCATAAGGTATAACAAGCCTGGCCTCCTCACTGATCTCCCGGGAGTAGATTGAAGCCCCTTCAACACCGGCTTCAGCACAAGCCCGGTATGCACGAACCAGTCCGCCAATACCCAACTTAACCCCACCAAAGTACCGGGTGCCCACAAGCATGATATCGGTTAACTCATGTTTTTCCAATACCCCCAGCATCGGAGGCCCTGCTGTTCCGGCGGGTTCACCGGCGTCGTCACTTCGGGCCAATATCTTGTCCCCCGCTCCGATGCGCAGGGCAAAAACGTAATGGGTGGCCCCAGGCAGTGCTTCTTTTACCTGCTCCAGGAACAGTCGGGCTTTTTTTTCTGAGTCACACGGTGATAGACAAGCATAAAAACGACAGGCCCCAACAGCGATCTTCACTCTTACTTGTTCTTTTATCGTTTTATAAGAATGCACCTTACTTATCCCTCTTATTCTTGATGTCTCTCCGGTTTTCCCAACTAAAAGTCAGAAGATCCAGTTGATCCTGCATAGGAATGACATTTCCTTTCCCGGTATCGGCTCCGGTTGCTCCTCATCACTGGACAGCTTGAAGGAACAGGGCCTTTTCCAACCTCATCTTTTGCAATGCACAGCTTAACGTATGATTGGTATCCAGGTTCCCAGCCTGGGTGAGTGTGGCCGCTGCACACCCGTAACCGCAAAGAAAACGGGCCCAACACAAGGCGCATTCCTTGTGTATTCTGGGTGAATCATAAAGTGTCGTCACAAGCGGGTTGGTTTGTGTCAGAGGGTCTTGCATGATGCTTCCCATGTAGTACGCCTGGTTGCCGGCAAACTGGTGGCAGGGGTAAAGGCTGCCGTCAGCAGCGACTGCTATGTATTCTGTTCCGGCACCGCACCCTGTTATTCGCTTATAGAGGCAGGGCCCTTGTTCCAGGTCAACAAGAAAATGATAGAAAGAAAACGGGCTCCCCATTTTCTTTTTACTGATAAACAAATCCACAATCCGGTCATATTCCCTTTCGATGTTTAGAAGGTCTTCTTCATCCAGGGCTAAATGATCCCCCGGAGATGCGATAACGGGTTCCAGGGATATAGAATTAAAGCCCAGACCAACCAAGTGTTCTATATCATGACTAAAGTCCAGGTTGTTTTTCGTATAGGTTCCGCGGATATAGTAGTTGGAATAATTTCTTCCTTCCAGGAGTTTTATTATGTTTTTAAGCACCTGGTCGTACGAACCGGCCCCACTGGGGTTTTTTCGCATCATATCGTGTACTTCAGGCCTTCCATCCAGGCTTAACACAACACTCATTCCATGATTATTTAAAAACTCAATGTTTTCATCTGTCAGTAAAGTGGCATTCGTCGTCAAGGTAAAGGTCAATTGAACCCCTTTAGCAAGAGCCCTTTGGTGTCCGTACTGGATGATTTTGCGAAGCACCGGAAGGTTTAAAAGGGGCTCCCCGCCAAAAAAGTCAATCTCGCGAAAGGAGCCTTTTCCATGTTCTAAAAGAAAATCAACGGCACAGAAACCAACTTCAGCGGTCATTTTCCGCAAAGCCGGGATGTGCCCCCCCCGGGCAAAGCAGTATCGGCAGGACAAATTACAGTCCTGGGAAACAAGCAGGCAGAGGGCTTTTACCGGGTAGGAACGGGAATAAACGCCTTTCCCGGCTACTGGAGGCGAAAACAGCAGGTTATCCTTTATCAGGGCATCAATTTCCTCGAAAACTCTACGGATGGTTTGGATAGAAAAGCGGTCTTTCAAACATAGTACTATGGCTTCCCGGGAGTGCCCATCCAGAAGCATTCGAATGATTTTTCCGGCCAGTTCATCAACTTGATGTAAAGAACCGCTATTTACATCATAAACAAGTTCCAAATCCCGGCAGGAAAACACATGCACATCTCGTTCCACGACATCACCAATCCTTCACGTTGTAAAAAAAAGTAGCCCATTAAGGACTACCCTATTTATTTTCCTCCTGTCGACAAACCTGGTTGCCAACTGTGCAAGATGTCTTACACGCCGACTGGCAAGAGGTTTGACATTCTCGGCAGTTACGGTCTTCGGTTTTGTGCAGGTTTCCTTTTTTTATTGTTTTTATATGTTCCATGGATGAAACCTCCTGTGATGGGTTTTGCCCGCATATTTTTCATTGAGCCGGCTGGATACGATTTCATTCTATACTTAACCCTGAACCCCGTCAAGGGGGAAAGCATCATCCAGTGCTTTTCGGAACGCATAGACCTTTTCCTGGATAATCTTCGGCAAAATACCTGTAATATCCTTGTAGTGGTCAACTTCCTGAACCAATGCACTGCCAACGATAACACCGTCTACCCAACGGGAGGCTTCACATGCCTGGGCCGGTGAAGAAATCCCAAAGCCGGCCAATAAAGGTATGCGCGTATGCCGCCGGGCTATTTCGGTTGTTTTGGAAAGAGTATCAGAAAGCGTATCCCTGATTCCGGTAATCCCGCTTACTGTGACACAATATATAAAGCCCCTGGAATTTTTTAATAGACTGCCGGCCCGTTCTTTCCGGGTAGCCGGTGTTAAAAAATCGATCAGTACCAGTCCGTGTTTCTTTGCATCCTGGTAAAAGGGTCTTTTTTCTTCAAAAGGCAGGTCAGGGATAATAATTCCATCTACCCCGGCTTTCTTGGCTTGCTTGAAAAAAGATAGCGGATCGTACTGATAGATAGGATTCCAGTAAGACAGCAGCACGATAGGCGTATCAATATCCAGGCGCAGTTGGTAAGCCAAAGATAAAATGTCATCTAACCGCGTATTATTTTTCAAGGCTCGTGTGGCTGATTTCTGGATAACCGGGCCGTCCGCCAGGGGGTCGCTGAAAGGAACGCCGATTTCCAAAATATCTGCACCTCCATGTACAGCTGCCTTAAGCATTTCCAGGGAGGCAGCTAAGCTGGGATCTCCGCCCATTAGAAACACCGCCAGCGCCTTTTTTCCTTTTTTACGCAGCAAGGGGAAAAGGGTCTCCAGCCGGTTGGCTTGTTGTTTTCGTTCAGTTTTTGTATTTCGCATTGCTTATACCTCCCTGGTCCTGGTTAATTAGAACGGAAAGGTCTTTGTCTCCACGACCTGACAGGTTAAGGACAACAATGTCATGCTGCCGGCCAAGGTTTTTCATCTCCACTGCCAGCTGCTCAAGATAAGCCAATGCATGGGCGCTTTCCAGGGCTGGCAAGATCCCCTCCAGGCTGGCTAAGAGGTGGAAAGCCTTAAGCGCTTCTGTATCGGTGGCCGAGGCATACCTGGCCCGTTTTGACGCTTTTAAATAACTGTGTTCCGGACCCACTCCGGGATAATCTAACCCCGCGGATATGGAATGGACAGGGGCGATCTGCCCGTTGTCATCTTGAAGAAGATAGCTCAAGGCCCCATGAAGCACACCCGGAGTGCCTTTTTGCAGCGAGGCGGCATGTTGATTCCCGTTAAGACCTTTCCCTCCAGCCTCCACACCAATGAGCTCAACATTAAGAAGGGGAATGAAAGGGGCGAAAAGCCCCAGGGCATTGCTGCCCCCACCAATACAGGCTACCAGATATGCCGGCAGTTTTTGTTCTTTTTCCATGATTTGTTCCTTGACTTCCAACCCGATAACCGATTGGAATTCCCGAACCATCTTTGGATAGGGATGTGGCCCGACGACAGAGCCGATAACGTAGTGGGTTTCTTTCAATTCGGTAATCCATTCACGCAAGGCTTCATTTGTCGCGTCCTTAAGGGTTTTGCTGCCTGATCTCACCGGTCTAATTTCTGCTTGCAGCAATCTCATGCGAAAAACGTTTGGCTGCTGTCTATCCATGTCTTCTTCACCCATAAAAACAGTACATTTAAGACCAAGAAGCGCTGCTGCCGTTGCAACAGCCACACCGTGCTGTCCGGCCCCTGTTTCTGCAATCAATCGCTTTTTACCCATGTACTTGGCCAGTAAAGCCTGACCAAGGGCGTTATTTATCTTGTGGGCCCCCGTGTGGTTCAGATCCTCCCGCTTTAAATACAACCGTGACAACCCCAGGTAGTCACCCAGGTTTTTTGCCTGGTACAAAGGCGTTGGACGGCCCACATAATCCTTTAAATAGTGCTTAAAATCGCACTGAAATGCTTGATGATTTAAAAAACACGTATAAGCTTCATTTAATTCTTCCAGGGCCGGCATGAGGGTTTCGGGCACAAATCTCCCTCCAAAAGTACCATAATACCCGTTGTGGTCTGGCAGGATAATTTGATCCGTGTGTTGCTTTTGATTAAGATCCACCTCTTGAAATAAACCTGAAACCGGTGGATCGTGAACCTTATGGGTTTTTAGATTTGTTTCAACTCGTTTGAGCGCGTTTTTAACATTCTTTTTCTTTGTGTCTTTCACCTTTTTCACCTCCAAAGTTACGTGTTTCCAGAAAATAACGTTCATTCCAAGCGTGGACCTGGCTCATTAAACGCTTAACTTTGTCCGGGTCCTTTCTTCCGTTTAGCTCCACACCGCTACTTACATCGACCCCGAAGGGCTGGACCGAATTCAGCGCTGCGATTATATTTTCCGGTCTTAATCCGCCGGCCAGGATAACCGGTATCTGGATATTCTGCTGGTCTTTTATGGAACATACAGCGTCCCAATTAAACGTCTTCCCACCCCCACCTTTTTTGTGGGGGTAATAGGTATCCAGGAGCAGGGCATCAACGTCATAGAACCTTAGATCCTTTTGCGTTATCGCTTTGTTATCATTAGCGATTGGAACGGCTTTAATGATGTTATGTCTGGGAAATCTTCTGCAATATTCCGGTGTCTCTTCACCGTGAAACTGGAGCGTATCCAGGCCGCAGCGTTTTGCAATGTCCTGCACATGTCCCGCGTCTTCGTTTACAAAAACACCGACCTTTGTCACAAAAGGAGGTATACCCTTTATGATGGTCATCGCCTGGTCGGGCGTTAATCTCCGGGGACTATCCGCAAAAACGAATCCCAAGGCGTTAACGCCGGCGGAAACGGCAATCCCGGCTTCATCTGCTGACTTAATCCCACATATTTTAACCCGTACAGGAAACATGGTTACCCATCAACTCCCGAAGTTTATCTTCTGGTGAAGGGCTATTCATTAAGCTGCGCCCCACAAGGATGGCGTCAATTCCCGCCTCATTTTTCAGGTGTTCTACTTGTTTTCGATGAAAAATACCGCTTTCTGAAACCAGCAAGAGATTTCGTGGAACAAACGGACCCCACAGAATCGTCCGTTCCAAGTTCACTTCCAAGGTGTGCAGGTCCCTGTTATTTATTCCGATAATTTCTGCGCCGGCCTGCACGGCTTTTTCAACCTCCGCTGCCTTTCCCGTTTCCACAAGAGCAGCCATTCCCAACTCCCTGGCGAGGGAGATGAAACAAGCCAGTTCCACGGAAGTTAGCAAGGAAGAAATCAATAAAACAGCATCGGCTCCACTGGCTCTGGATTCATAGATCTGGTATTCATCAATCAGAAAGTCTTTACGTAGAACGGGTATGGATGTGCAGTTTTTTACTTCTACCAGATCTGCCAACCCCCCTGCAAAATATCTTTCTTCCGTCAAGACTGAAATCGCTGCGGAACCGGCTTTTTCATATGCACTGGCTAGAGACCCCACTGCGCAGGGAACGGGATCCGACGCCACCAGGTTTAAGTGCCTGTACCCGGGCGCAGCTTTTTTAATTTCTGCAATTATTCTTACCTGGCTGCTTTTCTCTTTTAATGCGTTTAGAAAAT
>SKMY01000291.1 GCA_007120815.1 Syntrophomonadaceae bacterium
GCCTTTAATCAACCCATCCGATTACTTAATATTTAACTTAGAGACTGCTTTCGCAGAAAATCCGGAACCGGTTTTTGATGGGAAAAAATATTTAAAATGTGATCATTCGGATCGAACACTTGATTATTTGAAAAAACTGAATGTTAATGCTGTAACCCTACATAATAATCATGTATTGGATTACGGCAAGGATGTATTTGAAAATATGCTCAAGCGATTAGAGTTGGAAAACATTGACTACTTTGGAGCAGGGCGTAACCTGATGGAAGCAAACAAACCTTATAAAATAACATTTAATGGGAACGAAAATGATCTAAATGTATATTTTATCCATGGTATGAGAGCCGGACAAAGATATAAACGCTATGGCTATTTTGTGTCGAGAAAAGAAGCCGGTGTAACCAGGACGAATGAGACAAGAATGAAAAAGCAAATAAGGAGAATTAAAAAGAATGAGCCCAATGCAATGATCATTGCTGTACCCCATTGGCAAGGTCAAGATTACAAATGGGCAGAGGAAAATCCAAAAATCAGACAAATGTGTCATGATTTAATTGATACAGGAGCCGACTATGTAATCGCACATGGACCTCACATGATTAACGGTGTAGAAAGCTACAGGGAAGGTGTTATCGTTTATTCACTTGGGAACTTTGTATTTAATACCGGCGGTATGTTTAAGGAAAGAAATGGTCATCCCTATGGGTTAATCGCAAAATTGGAAATCGAAGAGAATCATGGCACATGGAAGAAGAGGCTTAAATTAATCCCTATTCATATAGATAATAAAAAAAATAAATATATGACGAGACCAATTAATAAAATGGAAAGACAGGAACTAGAGTCCATTCTTCGAGGAAAAGCCAGTAGTATAGGAGGAAATTTCAACTCAAGGATTTTAGCGGATGAAAAGTATGGATACAGTATAGCGGTGGATGCATTAAATGAAAACAAGAAAACTGAGATTCCTGTGATAAAGAAAAAGTCAATGAGGAAAGAAGAGCTGGTATATAAAGTCATAATCGGAGGAGATACAAGCGTAACAGACTTTTTTGTTAAAAGCAGAAAGAAAGTAAAAGAAAGACTTGATAAGAGACCGGAATCATTTTTTGATGAGATTCGTCAAATCACCCATGGGAGCAATGAATTCATCATTAACCTGGAGACCGTGCTTGAAAAAGAACCGAAGCGATTGATGGAAGATAAAAAGTATCCAAATTGGGATGATCCCGATAGAACAATCAAAGCACTTAAAAAGTCAGGTGTTACAGCAACTTCCTTAGCGAATAATCATCTTATGGATTTTGGAGAACAGGTCATGTTAAGGACACTTGAAAGGCTGAAAGAAAACAACTTCGAGTTGTTTGGAGCAGGAAAAACAGTGGAAGATGCCATGAAGCCGAAAGTGATAAATATAACACATGAAGGAGAAGCGCTTAACATCTATATGATAGCAATGATGGAACCATCACCTTCTTTCAGAAAGAAGTATGAAAGGGATTTTAATTATTTTGCAAAGGAAGAGAGCAGCGGGATTAATAAACTAGACCGGGAACTGCTAAAAAAACAAATCCATAAGATAAAAGCCAGCGACCCCAATGCGTATATTATAGCAATTCCCCATTGGCAAGGCGTTGATTATAAATGGGCATCTGAAAAATCCTGGGTGCAACAGAAGTCTAGAGAAATGATTGATATGGGAGTTAATATGATCATTGGACATGGTCCTCATAGTATCAATAATATAGAGAAGTACAAGGGCCATACAATAGTCTACTCCATAGGCAATTTAGTTTTCACATCTCCGGGGCGGTATAACCAATTTGATATAACACCATACAGTTTGTTGGCAGAGTTGGGCGTAGTGAAGAAAGAATCAGGGTTGGGTATCGAATTGAAACTGTATCCGATTATTACTGATAACCGCCTTACTGATTTTCAGATAAGGCCTGTAAATGAGACTGAAGCCAAAGAGCTTGTTTATGAACTGAACAAAAGAGGGATGTTTGGCGAGCAGTATTCTGTTTATAAAGATGAATCAAACAACCTGATACTGAATACAAACATAAAAGTACCGGATACAAACGTAAAAAGCATTAAGAAAGCCGAAAGCAGAGAAGTCAATTTATATAACGAGAAATATCTGGAAGTTTTTGGAGTCAAGTCACTGGCAAATTATCTCTTTGAAAAGGAAGTACTTGCCTGGGGATTGAGAACTAAAAGAATAACGAGTTCAAAATTTTATTGCTATGATGAAAATGGAAAAACAATATTATTTAGCTGGGCATATGCACCCACAACAATTGATCAGGCAATAAAAGAATTTTGTAGAGTAAAATACCTTAGCAAGAAGTTATTTGAGGCAAATAATGTTCCCGTCGCAGAAGGACGGGTGTTCTCAAAAAAAAGCAGAGAAAAAATGGCTAAATATGTTAACAAATCCAAATATCCATTGGTATTAAAGCCTGCCGTAGGAACAGGCGGAGCCGGTATAACAACTGGCATCGAGACAGAAGAGCAGTTGGATGAAGCCTTGAATGCTCTTGTAAAAACTGAAAAACCGAACTCTAAAAACAATAGTTATTGTATTTTAGAACGATATATTATGGGAGATGACATACGGTTTGTCGTTGTGCGGGATAAAGTAGTAGCAGCTGCAAGAAGAAAAAGAGGTTTTGTAATCGGTAATGGGAAAGATACCATTGAAGATCTCATTAGAGCTGAAAACAGACAGAGAGGAAAAAACCCAAGCCTTAAAAAGAAAATCAAGATTGACGATGCTTTGTACTACACTTTGAAAGAGCAAAATTATGACGTTCAATCCATTCCTGCAAAAGGACAGGAAGTGAAGATCAGCACAGTAGACAGCTTGAGCCGGGGAGGGATCAGCGAAGCAATCTTAGACCAAGTGCACCCTTCGATACTGAAAAAAGCAGTGGATGCTGTTGCTGCAATACCCGGATTGGAATATGGCGGAGTAGACTTCATGGTGGAGGATTTCACTAAACATATCGATGATCAGAACTCAGCTGTGCTTGAAATAAATACTTCACCGGCACTCATGTCTTCTCATTTTCCTGTTTATGGAGAACCGGTAGAGGCTGCGAGCTATATTGTGGAGATGTATCTGGACAAATTCAAACTCACAAAAAACAGCAAAAAGTTAACTGATCTAAATCTCAAAATAATTGTGGAATTGGATATGAATGAGGAGTATATCAAGTGGCTGAGAGAACGGATAAGCGAGCTTGGAGTTAATTGTAATTATAATGCAGGAACAGATAAAATTGAGTTGACGGTTAACGGTGAATTAGGACCTGTTTCAGCACTTGCTTCGATGCTGTCTATCGGACCCAAAAATTCAGTGGTTAAATCTGTTATGGTTGACCACATCATTTAGAGATTAAAAAATAAGGACAAAAGGATATTGTTCAACTCGGCACAAAAATTCATCGTAATTTCAGTATAAACTCAAAGGAGGTAAGAACTTGGAAGAGGAAAGAGATCCAAAGCTTATGCGGATAGAACCATTGCTTAGGATAAATAGAGATCAGATTGCAAATACCTACGAAAACCAAAGATATCAGCCGACTCGAAACAAGTTGATAAAAGAATACTCAAAACTGGGGTACAATGCTTATACAAGCTTACCATATACAATTGTTGAGACCGGTGAAGATGAGTTGTATTTCAGTTATTCATTAGGGATGTTCCAAAGCCTGGCAGGAGTCGAAATAACGAATAACAAAAGGGACACAGTTGGATTTTTGAAAGAAGCAGGCGTTTCTGTTGCAGAAGGCCATGCATTCAGCATTGAGGAGCGGGACCAAGCGAAAAGCTATGCAATGCGGATGAAAGATGCAGTGATTAAACCAATGTATGGCCGTAAGGGAGACGGAATAACAGTAGGGATAAATTCAGAGGATGAATTTGACAATGCATGGGAAAAAGCGATAGCCACTTCTTCAAAAGGATTACTTGTCGAGAAACGATTTGACAAAGGGATTGAAGCACGGTTTTTGGTAGTAGGTGGCAAATGCGTTGCAATTTTTGGAAGAATTCCACCCAACATTGTTGGAGATGGAGAAAAAACCATACTGGAACTAATTGAAGAAAAGAATGTTGGACGAAGGAAAAATCCTCATACGAAAACCAGACCAATCCTTATAGATAAACAAAGAGAGATGATTATTGCAGAGCAGGGGTTCTTTTTGGATGACATTCCGAGTCATAATGAGAGAATTATCATCGACTGGAAAGCTGGAATTTCAACCGGAGCTGATTCGATAAATATTACCGAACATGTTCATTCCAGTTTCAAGAATGTAGCTGTAAGAGCCGTCACCGCGATTCCTGGTTTGGACACAGGCGGAGTTGATATTTTAGCAGAAAATTACTTTGTGCAAGCAGATCCATCAAACCATATAGTAATTGAAATTAACAAAGCTCCTGTTTTAGGAGGGCATCACTACCCTGTATATGGAAAGATTAAAAACGCAGGCAAGATTTTGGCAGAATATAACATGAAAGCATTCAATGCATACAAAAGGAAAATAAACGATACGGTTGAAGATACAAGTAGCGGAATTGAAATCAGCGGGGAATCACACATCAGATCAAGTGAGTTTAATAATTTGAAGGGTAGCGATTACCCGGGAATGACGAACGAAGAACTGATCCGTTGCAGCCTGTTTGATCAGGGCGTTATGTTTACAGAGATCTATTCCCATTTTCTTATTAAGACCGAAAATGGCAGCAGACTGATTAAAGGAACAACAACAGACAATACACATTATATTTCAGCGCAAATGATGGGTAAGCGTTATTGGCAAAGAAGAGCTTTGAAAAAAGCTGGTTTGCCAATAACAACGGGCGCTTATTTCCGGTTTGATCAAAAAGAAAGCGCAAGAAATTACTCATTAACACTCAGTTCACCAAGAATGTTTTCGGACCTTGGTGTTGAAAATACAAGAGTAGAAAAAGAAAAGCGGTTTAATGATCAATGGAGAATAATTAGGAGAAAATTAAAGAAGAAATCAAAATCACAGGGGAACTTGGAACATAATAAAAATATTCTTATTGATGATTATTTTACCGGTGATAAAGTCAGCTTTTTTATTGTAGGCGGAAAATGCAAGGCAGCCATTAAAAGAGAGCCTCTTACCATAGAAGGAAATGGTATAAATTCGATTAAGGAACTAATCGAAAATAAAAATGCACATAGAGCAACTCATCCATTATACCGAAAGCATCCAATTATAATCGAAGATGATCTGAGTAAAAAGATAAGGGAAAGTGGATACTCTATCAATACGATTTTGAGTAAAGGTGAAGGAGTAATATTACGCGATAGTGTCGACATTATGAAAGGCGGAGAAACTCATGATGTTTTCAATCTGGTTCATCCTTCCTTGAAGGGAACTGCAGAAAAAGCATCAAAAATTCTTAACGGTTTAGATATTGTTGTGGTTGATATTGTTACAAAAAACATATCAGTTGAAGCGAATGAAAAGAATCATGTTTTTGAAAACATAGTTGTTAATCCGCCACTCGCCGAATTCAGTTTTCCTTTACACGGAAACAAATCAGATCTTGCTTCAATCATTGTAGATTACGTCTGCAACTCCAGACCCAATAGGCTATATGAAGAGATTGATGATACCGATATCGATGTGAAGAGCAACAAGAAGGTGCAAAAGGATTATGCTATCGCAAAGTACGTTAAAAATATAAAGTATGATGACATTCCTGAGATCGTTATAAACCGGGCGAAACTTTTAGTTCTCGATAATATAGGGCTGATTGTTGAAGCGAGAGCGAAAAGAAAACTGTCAAATGAATTACTGAACATTGTACAGTCTGTATCCGGATTTCAAAATCTTGCTACTGCGGAAACTGATATTAAATATTCATCACAAACCGCAGGTCTGGTTAATGGATACTATGCACAATGGCACGATTTTAATGATGGCAATCGATTGGCCCATAAACAGGGAGGGTCAATACATCCCGGAAGAGTAATTGTACCGGCTGCGTTAGCTGTCGCAGAACAGATGGAGATGAACGGTAAAGAATTCTTAACACTCGTTGTATTGGGATATGACACAGCCATGAAAATCAGAGGGAAGGGCTCCAAGGACCTTAGTGATTATTATGCGGCTGCTGCCATTGCTGCAAGAGCATATGGTGGAAATGAAGATGAAATTTCCAGAGCAATGGGTCTTGCAGGTTATATGGCGATCTCACAGAAGGGAACATTCAGAAAAGGCAGCAAGCTTAATTCTTTTAAAAATGGAATGAGAGTGAAAACAGGGATTGAAGCAGCTCTGATGGCATTAAGTGGAGTAGAGGGTCCATACATCATTAATGTGGAGAAGAATAATGCAAGGTTCAAAACAGCATATAAAGATATGAATTTTGAGGTAATGAATGTCTATTTGAAGCCATATCCGACATGCAGAATGACACATTCAGCAATTGAAGCAGCCATTAAGCTAAAGAGTGAATATGGTTTTAGTCACAATGAAATCGAAAGAGTCAATATTAAACAGTTAAATAAAGGGATGTATACTGCCAAAAAAAGACCTGAAAAAGGCCTTGGACACAAAAGCGCACAGTTCAATTTGTATTATTGTGTCGCCCAAGCCTTGGTATCAGGGGAATTGACATTAGACCAATTCACTAAATCCAAACTTTCAAATCCGGAAGTGTTTATGATGGCGGACAGAATAAATGTGATAAAAGAACTGGAGTATATGAAAGGGTATCCCCTTAAAACGAGAACGTCAAGTGTGGAAGTACTGCTGAAGGATGGCAGCGAATTGTTTTGTAAAGTGGATTTGCCAAAAGGTGCACCTGAAAACTTTTTAAGTGTTGAAGAGGTTCAGGAAAAGTTCTTGAGGAATACAGTCGAGGCTTTGGGTGAGCGTTCATCAAAAGAATTACTTCGTGAAGTTATGAATTTGGATATGACAAAGAATATAAACAATGATATAGTAACAAAATTCGGATAGTGCTATCAAAGAAATGTTTGGAGCATATGAAAGTGGAAGAGTGATTGAATGTGCAACATACAATGAATGCTATACATGGGAAAGGTTATACAGATAAAGTTAATACCCGGAATATTAAGGAGGCAACTGCGTTGGATAAAATCGGAATAATTGGCGGAATGGGACCAATGGCGACGGCCAAAGTATTTATGAAGCTGGTGGAATCTGTGGATGCATTAAACGATCTTGACCATCCTGAAATTTTGAGTTCGGAGCCTCTGTGGGTAATTACGTCAGCCCCCATTCAGCCCTCGGCCCCCTATGGACTCATTGGCTACTTAGATCAGAGGAATAAGCGTATCTAATACTACTAGGTTCCCCTTGCGGGAATAGTGGTCTGTACGATGAAGAAGATGCGGCCCAAGGGTTTATGAAAGGTATCCCTCTATGAGGATGGCATAGAGCAGTGAAGCTGTACGGTTTAGACAATTTCCCTTCTTTTATCTATCCAGGCGAGGCTCCAGGCCACCACCAATCCAAAGATGCTGGCTCCGACCACATTGGAGAAGGCCGTTTTCAGCAGGATGGGGAAGGTGCCCTCCACCCGGTAGAGGTGGTTGATAGCATAGATAACGAACCACGATGCTACACCGAAGAGCCACTCCTTGAAAAGATACAGGCGGCTGCTAAACGCAGGCAAGAGAAAAGCGAACACGATTCCCAAAACACCCGTGAAAATTAGCTGGCCAAGAAGGCCGATGGCATGGTCCCCCACGGTTCGCACCTCAGAAGTACCTAAGATGATTATGGAAGCCCATTGCCAGAAGGGAACTTCTTAAGGGTGTATGGCCTGCCTATCTCATTGAGGGAACCCCTTTGCCACAATGGCCTTGGAAGCAGGAGTATCCTTAAAGACGGTTCAGGAAATCTTGGGTCACAGTAACATCAGTACAACAGGTGATACCTATTCCCATGTGACTGA
>SKMY01000081.1 GCA_007120815.1 Syntrophomonadaceae bacterium
AGGGGTGCTTGAAAGTACCTATCCCTCGATTTTCGTAATACGGGTGGATGAAGAACACTACAACCAGAGGCTTTCGTTTACGTATTCCGATGTGTTGACCTCAACGGTAGAATTAAGCCTCTTTGGTGGGGATAATGAACCCATATCCCTGTGTGCAGCTGCAAAATGAACCCATAAAAATAAAATGCAAGTCAAATAAAATGAATGAGTCATCCCGCTTAACGGCGGGATTTTTATTTGGGACGCATCGACGACAGGCATAAACCGGTAGCGGGAGGAAGCAACGGCGACGGTTCTGGCGCTTCCGTAGCGAAGCGGAGGCTAGGGGACATTCCTGTTTTTGGAGGTGTGTCCCCATACCTTGAAAGATGGAAAGCGACAGAACCGTCCCCTGCTTCCTCCCCTGCTTCCTAATAAAAAAGTGTTAGCAGGCTAAAGAACTTTCCACGTTGCAATATCTTGCTGAAAAGAAAGTCATATTTCTGCCTTTAGATTAATACTAATACTAAGAGACAGCATAAGGGGGTAGAATTATGGAAGGCAAAGCGGGAAAGGGGGAAAAGCTGGAGCTTTTAACCACGGGGCTTAATCTTAAAGTGCTTGTGGGTGAAGCGGTCCGGCGCACCTTTTTCTTTCAAGAATTACCCATTCGTGATGAACCCGCCTGGAAAGACGGCAGGCCCTATCCTCTCGGAGATATCGCCGCATGGATTGTGCAGCTGGATGCGCGGATTGATGAAAAAGACCGGGTGTTTGTCCAGGGCAGGGTTGCCGGAAAGGCCATGTTTTTCGGAGTCAATGGGCCCAAGGAAGTGAACCTGGAAGAAGAAGACATTCGGCTTGATGCAGAAGTGCCCGGTGTACTGCCGGGAATGGAGGTAAGCGTCCACGGGCGGATTACCTGTGCCTTTGAAGACGGTTCGCCGCTGCAGGCAGAATCCCAGACGGTCTACCGGGTGAAAGTTGAAATAGAAGTCCTGCTATCTGTTTCCGATCCCCAGCAGCTGGAGATAGCCGTTGGCGTTAAAGATCTTCCCATGGAGCGGGTAACCCGTGACCTGTTGGTTATGGATGAATTTCTGGCCGAACAGTCTGCTTCCATTGTGGTGAACCGGGAATTGGAGTTTGACGAAGAGCTATCATTTATTAAAGTCTTATTCAGTCGCCTGAAGCACATTTCATGGGATGTGAATAAAGAGCACATCCAGGTGAAAGGTGAAGTGGAAACGGCCCTGTTTTACCTTGCCGGAGAAAAAAGCGGGTTTCTCCGGGAGAGCCAGCCCTTCAACCAGCAGATCACCTTTCAGGGAGCCGACAAAGAAGGCAAATTGACGCTTTATCCCCGCGTGGAATATTCCAACTGCGACCTGCTGGGAAGGCGGGCCCGCCAACGGACGTACCTGGATGTGCTAATCCGGTCGATTCGAACGGTCCAACAAGAAGTCGTAACGGATATCCAGGGTGCTGCAGTGAAGAAAGAGTACCTGATGATTTCCCGGCCCGTGGCTGCGGGCAGAGAAAATGTCGAATTAGTCCAGCGCCTGGCCTTTCCTTTCCCCGACGAAATAACAGCCGGCGGGAGCAGGCTTTTGGGCCTGGAATACGATATTGAAGAAGATGCCGTCATTGTAAGAGGGACCCTGGAGAAAAATGTGTACTATCTGCCGCGAAATGATCGAGGAGGCGAAACCGACGAACAGGGGGAAATATGGCCGCTGACGGCAACGATAGAAGAAGACTTTGAGCGAACCCTGCAGCTGCCGGGCGTGTTCCCCGGGGCCTATGCCGCCATTTATTTCAACATGGGAACCACGGAATTCGCCCCGGCTGAAGCAGCCACCCTGCAAGTCAGCCACGCCAGCCTGGATGCCCGCACGTGGGAAATTCAGGAATGCCAAGTTGTGGTCCCCCACCGGGTTCCCCCGGGGACCAGCATGGTGATTTACGCCGTCAAGCCCGGAGATACCTTGTTAAAAATTGCCCGAAGCTACGGTGTAAAAACAGCGACCATTACCCGCGCCAATCAATTAGCGGAAGAGGTGTCTTTGCCAACAGGCAGCAAGCTGTTAATCCCCCTTATGTTTGAAGTGGAATAAATTAAAAGGTGCCACTTTCGGACGCAGGTAATGGTCCTGTTAGGGTACCTGGAACCGTGAAGGTGCAAATTCAAGCCCGGCCAAGGAGTTAAAAGGCCGGGCTTGTTGTTTATTGGTATAAAAAGCATTTCGAATTTAAGTTCAAGCTTCTGCCGGCCGACCTGCAAACGGAAGGGTCTGCTACAGATGCAGGTGGCGGGATTTAAGGTGCTTGAGCAGGGGAATTCCCAATCCCAACACGGCGATGCTTTGCCCCACACCGATATAGAGAACGGTGATCCAGTACGGGATTTGAAAAAAAGCGTAGAGGTAGAGGCTGACGATAAAGGCGTTCAAGACAATTGGGCTGGCGTAAGCGATAGGGGTAAATCGGAATCGATAGGTTAAATAAGCGGCCACCAGGGTGGTCAGGCTCCCAAAAACAATGTCCACCGCGCCCAGAGGAGAACCCATCAAGTTGGCGATAAAGCAGCCCAAAAAAAGCCCCAGAACGGCTTCCGGGAAAATCATAGGCAATAGTGCCAGTGCTTCGGAAACCCTTACCTGAACGGGCCCGAAGCTCAATCCCGAGAGCATAAGCGTAAAAGAGGCATACACGGCGGCGATAATCCCTGTTCGTGCAATCACTCGAGCGGTTATCTTTATTTTAATCAACCTCCATCTGAAAGAATAATAGGCAAAGGATAAGGCCCTCATCCCTTGACACTATTCTACACTAACGGTATTATTTCTTTAAGTGCTTTTGCCAGAGAATTTCAATCTTTTTTTATTCAGCCTGTTCTGTGTGGGAGGAAAATCGAGGAGGTGCCCCGTTGATAAAGAGAACATATGAAGAAATAAATGCCCGCATTAAAAAAGGTGAGGCGGTTGTGGTGACGGCGGAGGAGGTGGTTTCCATGGCCAGGGAGCGCGGCATCCAGGAGACGGCGGCCACCGTTGATGTCGTGACAACGGGTACTTTTGGGCCCATGTGCTCATCGGGCGCGTTTTTTAACCTGGGCCAGGAAGGGCCTCGCATGAAAGTGAGCCGGGCTTTTTTAAACGGCGTGGAAGCCTATGCCGGACTGGCTGCCGTGGATGTTTACCTGGGAGCAACCCAGATCCCCGAAACGGACCCGGCTAACAAGTCCTTCCCCGGTGATTTTAATTACGGCGGTGGACATGTTTTGGAGGACCTGGTGGCGGGTCGGGAAGTGCTGCTTGAAGCTCAAGCCTACGGAACCGACTGTTATCCTCGCAAGAAACTGGAAAAGATGGTCACCTTAAAGGATTTGCCCCAGGCTTTCTTGTTCAATCCGCGAAATGCGTACCAGAACTACAACGTGGCCGTTAACCTGTCAGACCGCACCCTTTACACCTACATGGGTATTTTGAAGCCCAACATGGGGAACGCCAACTTCAGCACATCGGGGCAGCTTTCCCCCCTGTTTAACGACCCCTTTTATCGAACCATCGGTCCGGGCACCAAGATCTTCTTAGGGGGCGGGGTGGGCTATGTCAGCTGGCACGGTACCCAGCACAATCCCGATGCCCCCCGTGGTGAAAACGGTGTCCCAACAGTGCCGGCCGGGACCATGGCGGTCATCGGCGATTTGAAGCAGATGTCCCCCGCCTGGCTGCGTGGGGTCAGCTTCCTGGGGTATGGGGTATCTCTCATGGTGGGCCTGGGCACGGCCATCCCCATCCTGGATGAAGAGATGCTGGCATTCACGGCTGTGAGCGATGAGGAGATTTTCGCCACCATCATGGATTACAGCGAGTCTTATCCCCAGGGGCTTGGGAAGACGATGGGGCAGGTAAGCTATGCCCAGTTGAAATCAGGGGAGATCACCATCGGTGAACGGCTGATTCCTACGGCACCCCTTTCCAGCTTTCCCAGGGCCCGGGAGATTGCCCAAACCCTCAAGGAATGGATCCAGCAAGGCGAGTTTTTATTAACGCCGCCGGCTTTTACCCTTCCCAGTTCCGGGGGAGAGATAAATTTCAAGAAAACAACCGGTTGTGACCGGGAAGAGGTGTGATCAATTGAAAGAAAAAATGGTCTTGCATTTTCCAGCCACCGTCGTTGAGCAACCTTTTATGTACCACCTGGTCAAGGACTTTGACTTGACGGTCAATATCCTGAAAGCCAATATCAACCCCCGCAAGGAAGGCCGTATGGTTGTGGAACTGAGCGGGGAGAAAAAAAACTTCGTGAACGGGGTGGAATTTTTACAGTCCCGGGGGGTAAAAGTCTTTCCCCTGGAGCAAGAAATCATCTGGCTGTCGGAGCGGTGTACCCAATGCGGGGCTTGTTCGGTGATCTGCCCCTCCGGGGCCCTGGTCCTGGAACGCCCCAATATGGAGGTCAAGTTTTTGGGTGACAAATGCATTGTCTGTGAACACTGCATTAAAACCTGTCCCGCCCGCGCCATGGAAGCGCGTTATTAGCCATGACCTATTCCAGGAGACACTACCGGCAGGGGCTCTGCCCGGTGGGGATGAAAGCTTTCACCCTGGCTGTAAAGGAAACGGATCTGTGGATCGCCGTGGATGAAGATGCCATGACCGATTCCCTGGTGGAAGATATCCAGCAGTACATCTGGCAGGAGCGGCGGGCCCTGGAAACATACATCCAGAAAGACCCTTATTTTGCGAAAACCCTGGATCCCTACCTGGCACCCCTGGAAGCGCCGCCCATTGCCCGGGAAATGGCCCGGGCGGGGAACACGGCGGGAGTGGGGCCCATGGCGGCCGTGGCAGGTGCCTTTGCCCAGCTTGTCGGGATGAAAGCGCTCGGCAGCGCCAGGCAGGTTATCGTGGAAAACGGAGGAGATATTTTTTTGCGGTGCGATAAACCCCTTTCCATCGGTGTTTTTGCCGGCAATTCTCCCTTCAGCCAACGGGTGGCTTTGCGAATCAAACCCCGGGAGGTGCCGCGGGGGATCTGTACGTCATCGGGCCGCGTGGGACCTTCCTTTAGCCAGGGAGAAGCCGATGCGGCCGTCATCTTGGCGGAAGATGCCCTGCTGGCCGATGCGGTGGCTACGGAAACAGCCAATCGCGTGCAGGGGGCTGAAGGGCTGGATGATGCGCTGAACTATGCCCGACACATTCCCGGTGTTGAAGGGGTGTTGGTCATCCAGGATGACAGGTTGGCTGCGTGGGGGGATATAAAACTTGAGGAGGGGTAGAAAAAGTTGAAAATAACAATTGATGGAAAAGAACCTGTTGTGGCTGCCAGCGCCTATCTCACGCCGGGGGCATTTGTAATCGGCCAGGTGGAGATCGGAGAAAAATCCAGCGTTTGGTTTAATACGGTGATCCGGGGGGACGTTGACGCCATTTCCATCGGTTCAGAGACAAATATCCAGGACAACTGCACCATTCACGCCGATGAGGGCTTTCCCGTGCGTATCGGCGACCGGGTCACCGTGGGCCACAACAGCGTGCTTCACGGCTGCAAGATCGGATCCGGTGCGGTTATCGGTATGCAGAGTGTTTTACTTAACGGCTGCAGTGTGGGAGAAGATGCCGTTATCGGGGCGGGATCACTGGTGACCTCGGGGACGGAGATTCCCCCTGGAACCCTGGCCCTGGGTCGGCCCGCCAAGGTGGTGAAAGAACTCACCCCGGAGCAGATTGCCAGCGGGCAAGAGCTTTACAAGATTTACCGGGACCGCTCTCTCGTCTATCAACGGGATCTCCCGTCAAAATAGCCGGCGCCGCCGGTTCTACTCCTTATCCAGGATTAACGGAACGAACCGGCATCCGCAGAGCTTTTTGCGCGTCAGACCGGTTTCTTCGCGGGTAATCAGGACCAGGTCCTGAAACCAGGTGTTCCCGACGGGAATAACCAGGCGGCCGCCGGGGGCAAGCTGATCGGTGAGGCCCTCAGGGACCTTTTTGGCTGCCGCGGCTACCAGGATGGCGTCAAAAGGGCTTTCTTCCGGCCAGCCGATGGCGCCGTCTCCTACCTTGTAATGTATCGTTGTATAACCCAGTTCATCCAGGATTTGCCGGGCGTTTTTCGACAACTCCGGCAACCGTTCCACGGTATAGACGGCAGGTACCAGCTCAGCCAGTATGGCGGCCTGGTACCCGGAACCCGTGCCCACTTCCAGCACCTTTTCATGGCCCTGGAGCTGAAGGGATTCCGTCATGAGGGCCACGATATAGGGTTGGGATATGGTTTGGTTTTGACCGATGGGCAGCGGGTGGTCCCCGTAAGCCTGATCTTGCTTAGCGGGAGGCACAAACCGGTGCCGGGGTACCCGGCGAAAGGCTTCCAGCACCCGCTCATCGTAAATGCCGCGGGGTACCAACTGCTCCTGGATCATCTGCTCGCGTAACTGACGGTGCCGCTCGTTATCCATATTAACGCGCTCCTTTTAAAGATCCACAGGGATGAGCCACAGGGACGGTTCTCCTGGCTCAGTCGAACCACAGGCTTGAGCCACAGGGACGGTTCTCCTGGTTCATGCAGCAATGGAAAGCATATAGCTGTTTTGGAATATAGTATAGCACGCCAAGGTTGGGTCTGCAAACCCTTTCCCCTTTAAGAGTCTGTTTCCAACCAGACCCGTGCAGTTCAACGAATTATTGGGGGTATGAAAATCATGACATTTGAGCAGGGACCCATCCGCCCGCCTTCTGAAGCGGAGAGCCTGTTGGTACGGGTCAGCCGTAACTGTCCCTGGAACCAGTGCCAGTTTTGCCCGGTCTATAAAGGCACCCGTTTCTCCAGGCGTTCCAAGGACGAAGTGAAAAAGGATATTGCAGCCATGAAAGAAGCCGCCGATCGGGTCAAGGCCGTCGCTTTGAAAGAGGGTGCCGGGGGGACTGTAACCCGGGACGTCCTGGAAGCGGTTTACCGCCGGGATCCGTCCCTTTTGCAGGTAGCCCTGTGGCTTTACCGCGGGGGGAAAAACGTCTTTCTCCAGGATGCCGACAGCCTTGTGGTATCTCCCGAGGACCTGGTAGAGATCCTGACCTTTGTTCGAGAGCAGTTTCCCACGGTGGAACGTATCACCACTTACGCCCGTTCCAGGTCGGTAGCCCGGCGCAGCGTGGAGCAGCTCAAACAGCTAAAAGAAGCAGGCCTGACCCGCGTGCACATCGGGATGGAAACGGGGCACGATCCCCTGCTGGAATACATGCGCAAAGGGTCAACCGCCGAAGAACATATCCAGGCCGGGATCAAGGTGAAAGAGGCCGGCTTGAGCCTGAGCGAGTATATCATCCTGGGCCTGGGGGGGCAAAAATTTTGGCGGGATCACGCCCTGGACACGGCCCGGGTTTTAAGCCAAATTGACCCACACTATATCCGGGTTCGAACCCTGGCCGTTCGCGAGGGGATCCCCCTGCAGCAAGACGTCGAATCGGGTGAATTCCAACTTTTGCACGACGATGATATCGTGCGCGAGGAGCGGCTGCTGCTGGAAAACCTGCAGGGCACGGGATATTTTGTCAGCGACCACATCCTCAATCTGCTGGAAGAAGTGGAAGGAAAGCTCCCGGAAGATCTTCCCCACATGATCGGTGTCATCGATCGTTACCTGGCGCTTCCCGACGACCAGCGGGCCAACTTTCGCCTGGGCCGCCGCATGGGGTATTACCGCCGGCTCGATGAACTAAAGGATGGAGAACGGTATTACCAGGTGGAAGCCCTGCTGGCCAGCCTGAAAAAAGAAGGGCAGGATCCCGATGAAATGCTCACCCAGCGGCGGGGGCACTTTTTATAGTATAGCATGGCGTTTCACTTCCCCGGGGACGGGAACGGGGACGAGCAGGAAGCACGGGGGGGAAGCACGGGGACGG
>SKMY01000258.1 GCA_007120815.1 Syntrophomonadaceae bacterium
AAGGCTATTCTGCAAGGCGGCGGTTGATTTTTGTTTCTTCCTGCAAAGCCATGGATTTAATGAAGCAGTAAAGATAACCGCCTCACCATCCTCTATATAGTATTATATAATAAAAATTATCCAAATGGAAGGATTTCTCATAAATATTTTGCACGCATACTTGCCTGGTGGGACAGGCACCCTGTCTTTTTAAGCTGAACGACCTGGCCATCACCGCCACCTAACCCCAGCAAAAAATTGGCCTGAGGCTGATGATATTTTGCGCAGATCAGAGCTGCTCAATGCGTCTTCAACGGTAGACAAATAAAGGTTGAAACCGAAATTGAGCCGGAGGCGGATGAAAGGGAAGAGTCATAAGCTTTAATTGTTGCAAAAAAACGGTTGGCTTTCGGAATATTTTTTGTTCGGCACGGCTAAAGAGAGCATAATTTCTGTAATATTAAATGGTATTTTAAAAGGAATAAACCTGCATATGGTCGAATAGTTAAATTAACAATTTGCGACGGGTAAATGTTTTCAGCGAATAGTTTTAATTTACAGCAAGACAAAAAAATATCCTGCACCAGTGCTGACGCTTCTGGCCACCGCTTCCGCTATACAAACAGTCATTTCTCATATTGATCACAGAATCCTCTGTCACACGCATGAGCCGCTATGGTATTATCGATGACTCCATTAAAAGAGGGAAAGCTTATGTCAGATATTTATCGGCTATTATTTGAAAACTCGCCGGTTCCTTTTGCGTATCACCAGATAGTTAAAGACAACGAAGGAAACCCTGTGGATTACACGTTTATAGAAGTAAACCTGGCATTTGCTGATATGACAGGTCTATCCAAGGAAGAGATAATAAATAAGAAGGGCACAGAAGTACACCCGGGGATAAAGGAGTGTGGCTTTGACTGGATCGGCACTTATGGAAAAGTAGCTCTTACCGGCGAGTCTGTCTGCTTTGAACAATATTTTGAGCCTCTAAACCGCCGGTACGACGTTAAAGCCTGGGGCGACGGACACGGTTTTTTCGCTGCACTCTTCTGTGATATAACGGAAAACTTTGTCGACATCACCGAGCGCAAGGAAATGGAAAAAGCCGTTAAATACCAACTGGAAGTTGAGAGATTAATCTCCGATATCTCAACTTATTTTGTAAATCTGCCTGCCCAAAAAATTGATGACGGGCTCAACTATGCGTTGAAATTAACCGGCGCTTTTTTTGATGTCGATCGCAGCTATGTATTCCAATTTTCGCGAGACGGGATAGACATGAGCAACACCCACGAGTGGTGTAAACCTGGCATTGAACCCCAAATAAGCAACCTGCAGAACATTCCCGTGGATACTGTTCCCTGGTGGATGGAGAAACTGACCCGTTTTGAAACCATTAATGTTCCCTGTGTAGAAAAAATGTCTCCACAGGCAGTGGGAGAGAAAGGTATATTACAGGACCAGTCCATTCAATCCGTCCTGGTTGTACCCATTGTGTCGGTTAACAAACTGCTCGGATTTATCGGTTTTGACTTTGTAACGAAAGAAATGACCTGGGCAGAGGAACAGGTGTCTATGCTCAAAGTGGTGGCAGAAATTATCTCCAACGCCTTGTCCAAACAGCAAGCGGAGCAGAAAACCATAGAGGGGCACCAAAGTTTGCTTAAAATTCTGGATAGCATCGATGCCTATATCTATGTCGCTGACCTAAAAACCCATGAAATAATATTTATGAATCGTTATGGAAAAAACCTCTTTGGAGATGTCATCGGGGAAACCTGCTGGCAGGCTTTACAGGAAGGCCAGCTGGGGCCCTGCGACTTTTGCACCAATGATAAATTGCTGGATGATGCTGGAAAACCAACAGGGGTATACCAGTGGGAGCTTAAAAACACAAAAACCGGCCGATGGTACGACTGCCGTGACACCGCTTTCCCCTGGATTGACGACCACATGGTTCGTCTGGAGATCGCTACTGATATCACCGAACGCAAACATGTGCAAGAAACACTGGAAGATGAGAAGAACAAGCTTGCAACCGTACTGGAAAAAATGTTGGATACGACGGCCATAGGAATAGATATCAGTGATGAAAAAGGAAATATAACTTTTTGGAACAAGGCAGCTGAACAGATTAGCGGTTATACGGCCGAAGAAGTAATAGGAAATGCAGAAATAATGGAGTGGGTCTACCCTGACCCTAAATATCGTGCAGAAATTATTCAGAAAAGACAGGACATGCTTGAGAAAAATGGACGGATAGAGGGTTTTGAAACAATTGTTAGAAGAAAAGATGGGCAGTATCGTACCATATTATGGTACACTAGCTGCCTTACTGATAGTGGAACGTTCAATGGCACGATTTCGTTGGCGGCTGATATCACCGAACGTAAACAGGCTGAAGAAGCCCTAAAAAGCACATACAAGAAACTACAGGATTCCAAAGAGAACTATCGCTTCCTGGCGGAAAATACACCTGACTTTATTTATAGCGTTGATCGGGAAAGCCGATATACTGCCGTGAACCAGAGTCTTTGCCAGGCTTTGGGATTTGAGCCCCATGATGTTGTCGGTAAAAATCATCGTGAACTGGGCTTTCCCGAGGATGTGGTCCGGAAATGGGAAGAGTTACACCACCGGGTTTTTAGCACAGGGAAAACTGTAGAAACCGAGACCACAACCCTCATGCCTCACAGTAATAATGTTAGGACCTATGAAGTCGTGTTGATGCCGGTATTTGATGAAAAAGGGATGATCTCCAGTATCAGGGGGACAAGCCGTGATATTACTGAGCGGAAGATAATGGAGCGGGAGATTTTCAAGGCAGACAAACTTAATTCCATCGGTATTCTTGCCGGAGGGATTGCTCATGATTTTAACAATTACCTGGCTACCTTGCTGGGCAACATTTCCCTGGCCAAGTATTACAAAGATGATGTAGAGAAGGTTTTTGAAAGAATGGAAAACATAGAGAAAGCAACACTACGTGCAAAAGATCTTTCCAATCAACTGCTTTCATTTTCTAAAGGTGCAGCACCGGATAAAAAGACGGTTTCCATAAACCAAATTATTTTAGAAAATGTTAAATTTAGTTTAAGCGGGTCTAGCGTAAGCTGTAAATTTCATTTCAATGACGACTTATACATGGTTGAAATCGATGAGGGTCAGTTTAGCCAGGTCCTAAACAATCTTGTTATTAATGCCGTTCAGGCCATGCCTGAAGGCGGAATAATAGAAGTTGCTGCAGAATATATCACAATTGAGGCGGGTAATCAACAATTTTATGTGCCGTTGCCAGAAGGCAATTATATAAAAATATCAATCAAAGATGAGGGCATCGGCATACCTGAAAAACATTTACAAAAAGTGTTTGATCCCTATTTTACCACCAAGCAAAAAGGAAGCGGTCTGGGCCTGGCAACGTCCTACTCCATCATTAAAAACCACGGGGGTCATTTAAGCGTGGAATCAGAGATTGGCATAGGGACGACCTTTTCAATATATCTTCCTGCAGTCACGCAGCTTGATACTGATGCTGCCGAAGAAGACAAAATATATCCTGGAACAGGGAAAATACTGCTGATGGATGATGAAGAAGACGTTTTGAAAGCGACCGGGGATATGCTTTCAGCCCTGGGTTATGATGTTTCCCTTGCCAGGGACGGCAGGGAAACTATTGAGATATATATGAATGCCCTTAAAAAAGGCCTGCCCTTCCACCTGGTAATCATGGATTTTACTATACCGGGGGGTATGGGCGGCAAGGATGTTTTAAAAGAACTGTTAAAAAAAGCTCCCGATGTGAAAGCCGTTGTTGCCAGCGGTTATTCCAATGATCCGGTAATGGCCGATTACAGTAAATATGGCTTTAAGGGGGTACTAAGGAAGCCTTTTTCCATGAAAGAATTATCAAGGGTTGTATACAACACGATAAACAGCTCATGTTAATGAACGCTTTATTTTTTAAATATGTTATAATATTCGCAAAATAAAAACCATTTAAAAGATGGTTGTAAGGAGATGAAAAGAGATGATTAAGGTATCGGTATTGTATCCCGGCGGTGAAGGCAAGACGTTCAATATGGACTATTACTGCAACGAGCATATGGCCCTTGTGAAGGAAAAGGTGGGTGACGCCATTAAAGGCGTTGCGGTAGAAGCAGGGTTGGGAGGAGCAGAACCGGGTTCACCTCCGGTATATGTTGCCATGGGACACCTGTATTTTGAGTCCTTAGACGCATTTCAAACGTTTTTTGGCCCTCATGCAGGGGAAATTATGGCTGATATTCCAAACTATACTAATATCCAACCTGTCATTCAGATCAGTGAAGTAAAAATGTAGTTTTCTGGGAAGCGGAGAAGGGGAACGGGTATGGGGGCGTCTGCCCCCATACTGGCTTATGAAGGGGATTCCTGGTTGGAGGAAGGGAAGGCCCAGGCGGGTCTTAGCAGCGTTCTGGTGTTTTCCCCAACGCCCTTTGCCGGGAACCCTTCCAGGACCTGGTTATCACCGAATTCACTTCGCTGTTTAACCAGGCTGCCAGACTTAACCAGGGTGTTTTTTCCCAGGCTGCTGTAGTCGCAAATGATAGAGCCGGACTCTATAATACTGTGGGGCCCTATGGTCGTGCCGTGGATGATGCACCCGGGCCCGATGGTCACATGATCCCCGATAATTAGCTGATTATCGGGTAGCAAATGCAGGACCGTGTTTTCCAGTATCTGAACGTTGCTGCCGATCCGTACCGGGCCGTGGGAGTCGCCGATAATTTTCACCCCCGAGGCAATGACGGCATTTTCTCCGATGATGACATCCCCCGTTATTTCAGCAGAATCAAATATAAATGCCGATGCGGCGACCACAGGATGCTTTGTGCCAAACCCGTATAAATTTCCCATTATTTCACCTTCCTTCGGTTCAACCTGGATTCTTTTTTCTTCGTGTGGGCTTAATGCCAGGTTATCACCTCTCATCCGGGCAATCATCTCCCTGTCCCGGTCGGTTAGCTTGCGGATAATTCGGCCGGGCCGGCCTACAACAACAGATTCAGCAGGAACGACTGCATCTTCCGGGATCAGGGTGCCTTCGCCAAAGATGCACAGTTTGCCGATCCGGGAACCCGGCAGAAAGATGGTTCCGTTCCCGATCTCACAGAGATCGCCGATTTCCGTTCCGATGGCCAGGCACTTGTGGCCGAATACCGTCTTGCGTCCAACTTTTAAGGGGTGCTCCGGTGTCCCGATGAGAACAGAATTTTCCAGGACAAAGGAATCATTACCGACGTTAATGGAATCATCCACGGACCGAAGAATCGAGCCCTGGGCGATATAGACGTGATTTCCGAGCCTCAAAGACCCGATTAACCTGGCTGATGATGCAATGTTCAAGTTTGCCATCACACACCTCTTTCGGCAGAACGGTGCCCGCCGATATTTTATCATATTTGGATCACAAGTGACCGGCCTTTTTCTCCAGGCGCTGCAAGCGGTGGCGGACCTGGGATATTTCTGTAGGGCAGCCGCCCATCTGGCGCCGCTTAAGGGCCGCATCCAGGGCCAGGCGCGTCATGCGCAGAGCTTCCGGGAAATCTTTCAACCTGTGCTCGTACAGCTTAGCCAGCTCTAGATAAGCGGTCAGGTCCCTTTCCCCTTCCTGTACCAGCCGCTTCCAGCAAAAAACCGATTTTTCCCAGTCTCCCAGCCGCTTGTACAAGAAGCCCAGGGCGCTAAGGGCCTTTTTCTGCAGGCCGGAGCTGGAGCTGCCGTATTTATACGCGTGCTGCAGAAACACTTCCGCCTTTTCCACCTCGCCTGCCCTGTCAAAGAGCAGTCCCAGAGAATAGCAGTCCTGGGGGAGGGCGTCTTCCAGGAAGTCTTCCTTTTTTATTTTTCCCATTAAACCCAGCAGGGCGGCCATGGTGAGGAGGTCCAGGCAGTTGTGTTCAAAGACTTGCTTCAAGCGAGCTGTTTCTCCCCGGCGAAGGAAGTCAAAATAGACGGCCGGTATCTCCTCCCCGGGGATATCGCCTTCTCGGGTCAGCGTTAGCAGGTGCTGCTCCAGGGACTGCAGGCTGCAGCTGGGCAGGCGTTCTTTCCACAGCCTCCGGGCACAGTGCAGCAGGTCGATGTGGGTAGAGGGGGTTAAGGGAGGGAGTACCTTTGTCAGGACCTGGCGGGTGTTGACCAGGGGCAGGTCAAAGGATTTCCCGTTGAAGGTGATCAGGGTCTTCACATGCTGGAAACTGCGGGTGAAATGCCACAGCATGGCCTGTTCTTCCGAGGGCTGCCGCAAAAAATACTGGCGGATGCGGAACCGGTGATCGTCCACCCAGCCCACACCTAATAGGAAAGCCCAGGTGCCGGTGCCCCCGGCCAGGCCCGTGGTCTCCAGGTCCAAAAACAGCCCGTTCCAGGGCTCTGTTTTCTCGCAGGGCGGATGCTGCATTAACAAACGCAGGGCCGCCGCGCTGCATTCCCGGGCTTCTTCCAGGGCAACGGATCCGTGGCGGTAGTCCAAGGGGAAAGCCGTTTCTCTAACCAGGCAGGTCCCCTTGGGGGTGACTTCTTCCCGTTCCTCTCCGGGGAAGAACTGCAGCAAACCGCCGGGTGCCGGTGCTTTTTTTAACTGATTCCCCGCCGTGATCAGTCCTGCATCTTTCAGCCGCTGCAGACGGCGGCACAGCTTCTCTCCAGGTATAGAATTCAAGCCAGCACCACCTCCAAAAGCCGCAGGGTGTGCTCTTTGCCCTTTTGTTCCACTTCTTCTGCCGGCCCGATGCAGGAGGGACAGCCCTCTTCGCAGTGGCAGTCGTAGATGATCTGTCGGGCGGCCTGTAAAATCTCCCGCCAGGAGCCGAAGAGGGATTGGCTGTAGCCCACGCCCCCGGGGTAGTTGTCGTAGAGGTAGAGGGTGGGAAGTTGTGTAAAGGGCGCTTTCACCTGGCCGACGGACTTCAGGTCCCGCGGGTCGCCCATGAGAAAGAGGGGAGCGATATGGGCGGCCAGGTAAGCAAGACCGATTAATCCCGACTGCACCGCTGAAGGAGGCATGTCCTGCAGGGAACCCTCGGGGAAGGAGACCCAGAAAGCGGTGGTGTGCATCTCCGTCTCGGGCAGTTTGAGGTGCCCCGACCCGATGTTTTCATGGGTGTGGAACTTAATTTTCTTGAAGATGGAAACCAGGGCGTTGACCCGCACCTCCCCCCAGGACCGGATGACGCTGCCCGATTCTTCTTCGAACACGTCCAGGACCCGTAAATCCACGGAGAGGTTCGCGTCGGTATAATAGTTCACGGACACCTGGCGGACGAAGGCCTTTTTTTCCTCCAGGTCCAGCTTCTCCACCTGGTACTGCTGCCCGCCGTGCATGTAGATGGCTTCTTCGTGGACCAGCATGGGGGCGCTGAAGCGGTCCACTTCGCCGATCACCTGCTCCCGGGGAGGGGTGGTATCGATAATCACCACGTTTTCGCTGGACGCGCTGCGCAGGCTGATCTCTTCCGCCGGGAACGCATCTTCCATCCAGTGGTAGGAGCCCTCGCTGTGGTAGAGCACGTCTTCCTCTGCGAGGAATTCCAGGATATCTTCCACCGGTGCGCTGCCTAAGGGTTCCCCCTCCTTAAAAGGGAGTTCGAAGGCGGCGCAGCGGACGTGGTTGGTGAGGATGATCAGGTTGTCCGGGTTGACCAGGGCTTTTTCCGGGGAGCGTCCCCAGAAGTAATCGGGATGGGAAACCAGATACTGGTCCAGGGGGGCACTGCTGGCCACCAGCACAGCCAGGGAAAGCCCCGAGCGGCGGCCGGACCGTCCCGCCTGCTGCCAGGTGCTGGCGATGCTGCCGGGGTAACCGGTCATGATGCAGGCATCCAGCTGGCCGATATCGATCCCCA